>NZ_CP019437.1:347500-527500 GCF_001940525.2 Thioclava nitratireducens | reverse complement strand
GCTTCATGATCTACACCGAGGCTTTCACGATTAACGCGGGCGGGCCGCAGGGTGCGACGACTTTCATCTCGCTCGAACTGGGAGAGGACATTCGCAGCTTCACCTATGGCCGTGCCGCCGCGCGTGCGATGCTCGATTTCCTGATCGTGCTGAGCGTCGCATGGGCGTTCATCCGCATACGCGCCGGGCGCGACACCTCGCCGGAGACGACCCGATGAAGATGACGCGAATGCGCCCATCAATTCTGCTCGGCCTCGCCTTCGCAGCTCTGGCCCTCTTCATCCTGCTGCCCTTCGTCCAAACGGTGCTGTTGAGCTTCACGCTGACGCTGCCGCGCGAGGGATATCGCGAGGGACAGGCGACGCTGATCAACTATGCCACCGTCTTCGCACGCCCCGACCTGCGCGATGCAATCTGGAACTCGCTTGTCTATGTTCTGCTCAACGTGGCGCTCTGCCTCGCCGCCGGACTGCCCGCAGCTTACGCGATTGCGCGCTTCCGCTTTACCGGCGATCGCCACATTCTCTTCGCGCTGATCGCCTTTCGCCTGACGCCGCCCGTCGTGCTGTCGCTGCCGATATTCATTCTCTTCGCCCATGTCGGACTGGTGAACAGCCCGGTCGGGATCGCGCTGGTGCATTGCGTGTTCAACCTGCCGATCGCGATCTGGATCCTCGAGAGCTTCATCGCCGCCGTGCCGCGCGAATTCGACGAGACCTGTTTTCTCGACGGCCATTCCTTCGGCCATTTCTTCGTCGGAAAGCTGATCCCGGTGATCGCGCCGGGGATCGGCGTGACCGTCTTCTTCTGCTTCATCTTCTCTTGGGTGGAGGTAGTCTTCGCGCGCATTCTGACGGTCACTGAGGGCAAGCCGATCACCATGGCGATCAGCGCGCTGTTCGGCTTTCAAACGGATATCGGGCTGGTGATGGCGATGACCGTTGTCTCGCTGATCCCGGGTGTCGCGATGATCTGGTTCGTGCGTAATCACATCGCACGGGGATTTGTCATTCGCACCTGAAGCTCAGAATGCGGCGCGCAGAATGTCGCTCAGGACATATTCGCTCAGCGGCACGGGATTCGCGGCCATGGAGGAGCTGGACCGCGACAGCCGCGCGGTCTCCTCGATCTCATCCGGATCGACACCCATCGCGCCAAGCCGGGGCAACCCCCATTCGTCGATCTGCCGCTCCAGCGCCGTGAAAGCGTCAGCCGGCGCAACCGCCAGCCCCTCGCCCAGCCAGCCCGTCACCTCGTGGAATCGCGCGGACATCGCGGAATCGCCCGCCACGGCGGCACGGTTCGCCTGAAGCACTCCGGGCAGAAGCCGTCCGCAGATCGCCCCATGGGCCGCACCGCTCCGACCACCGATCACGCCCGCGAAACCATGCACCGCGCCGAGGCCCGCATTGCCCAGAGCGACGCCGCCAAACAGGCTCACCCGCGCCATGTCGTCTCGTGCATCCGTGCTCTCCCGCGCCATCAGCTGGACCAGCGCATGGATCGCGCGCGGGATCGCATCGCGGCAAAGCGCGTCGGTCAGAATATTCGCACGACTGCAGAGATAAGGCTCGATCACCTGCGTCAGCGCGTCCAGCCCCGAGGCCAGCGTGACCGCACGCGGGCAGCGATCGGTCAGCGCCGGATCGACGATCGCGAGCGAGGCCATCATCCGATCGTCGCGCAGGCTGACCTTGCGGCGGTGTTCGGGGAACTGGATCACCGCATTGCGGGTGGCTTCCGCTCCGGTGCCGGCGGTAGTAGGGATCGCGACAAACGGCAGCGGCGGCGCGCTTAGCGGGCGCCCCTCCCCGACCAATTCAAAATGCACGATCGGATCGCTCGCAGCGGGGATCAGAGCCGCCAAAGCCTTGCCCAGATCAAGCACCGCGCCGCCCCCGACCGCAACGACACAATCGGGGCGCATCTCGCGCAACCGACCGAGCGCATCACATAGATCCGGATAGCTCGGCTCGCCGCGACTGACGATCACCTCGACCGTCCGGCCCGCCTCGCGCAGAGTATCTTCCAGCGTGTCGGCCCAACCGACCGAACGCCCGCGCACGAGCGCTACACGCGCCCCGTAGCTCGCGATCAGCTCCGCGCCCGCATGCCGCTCGTCGCGCCCGAAGAGAATGCGGCCGGGAAAGCGCAGAGCGAAGTCCATCAGACCGGCCTCGCCGCCGCGATGGTGGCCTCGACCGCCTTTTTCCACGCGGCGTAGCGGGCTTCGCGTGTGGCCTCGTCCATCTGCGGGGCGAAGTTGCGATCGAGCGCCCAGCCTTTGGCGAACTCTTCCGGCTCGGGGTAGAGACCCGCCCTGTAACCTGCAAGCCAGGCCGCGCCGAGGGCAGTCGTCTCCAGCACTTCGGGCCGGTCCACTGGTGCACCGAGGATGTCGGACAGGAACTGCATCGCCCAATCCGACGCCGTCATGCCGCCATCGACCCGCAGGGTCGGGCGCGCGTCGTCGGACCAATCCGCCTGCATCGCCTCCAAGAGATCGCGGGTCTGGAAACCCACCGATTCCAGGGCCGCGCGGGCGAACTCTGCCGGGCCAGAGCTGCGGGTCAGGCCGAAGACTGCGCCGCGGCAATCGGGGTTCCAGTAAGGCGCGCCGAGGCCGGTGAAGGCGGGCACGATGATCACGTCCTGCTCGGGGTCGGACTGCTCGGCCAGCGCCTGCGTCTGGTCGGCGGCCTCGATGATCTTCAGCCCGTCGCGCAGCCATTGCACCACCGCCCCCGCGACGAAGATCGAGCCTTCGAGCGCATAGGTCACTTTGCCGTCGAGCTGGTAGGCGATGGTGGTCAGCAGCCGGTTCTCCGAGCGCACCATCTGATCGCCGGTATTGAGCAGCGCGAAGCAGCCCGTGCCGTAGGTCGATTTCAGCATCCCCGGCTTGAAGCAGGCCTGCCCAACCGTCGCCGCCTGCTGGTCGCCCGCGACGCCGAGGATCGGGATTTCCGCGCCGAACAGGTCCGCTTGCGTGACACCGAACTCCGCCGCGCAATCCTTCACTTCCGGCAGCATCTCCATCGGCACGCCGAGTTTCTTCGCGATGGTCGTCGACCAGCGCCCTTTCGCGATATCGTAGAGCATCGTGCGCGCGGCATTCGTGGCATCAGTGACATGCGAGGTGCCGCCCGTCAGTTTCCAGATCAGCCAGCTGTCGATGGTCCCGAAGGCGAGCTTGCCCGCCTCGGCCTTATCCCGCGCGCCGTCGACATTCTCCAGAAGCCAGCGCAGTTTCGTGGCCGAGAAATAGGGATCGATGATCAGCCCGGTGCGCGCGGTCACGGTCTCCTCGAACCCGTCCTCGCGCAGGGTGCGGCAGAATTCGGCGGTGCGGCGGTCCTGCCAGACAATGGCGTTATGGATCGGCTTGCCGCTCTCGCGGTCCCAGACCAGCGTCGTCTCGCGCTGGTTGGTGATGCCGATGCCGGAGATGTCCGCCGCGGTCACACCGGCCTTCTCGATGGCGCCGCGCACGGTCGTCAGCACGCTCTCCCAGATTTCCTCGGCATCGTGCTCCACCCAGCCCGAACGCGGGAAATGCTGCGTGAATTCCTGCTGCGCGCTCGCCACCGGGCGCAGCGCGCCGTCAAAGACGATCGCCCGCGACGACGTGGTGCCTTGGTCGATTGCCAGAATATAGCTCGCCATCAATCCTACCGTTCTCTTTCTGGCGATGACCTCTCCATCCAGGGCATGGCGAGAAAGAGAACGAGGCGATGCCGCGGCACCGCCTCGCCTCGTTTCAGTTATTCATTCCAGCTTTTCACGAGCTCGTCGTAATCGACGGTGATCGGCTTTTCGCTCTCGTTGTCCAGCTTCAGCTTGGGCGATTGCGAGCCATGCTCGACCGAATAGTTATGCCACCATTCGAGATCGTGCTTCTCGGCCATTTTCGGACCCTTGTCGCCTTGGACACCCGCACGCTCGAGACGCTCGAGCACCTTTTCCTGTGCTTCGCAGAGCGAGTCCATGGCTTCCTGCACGGTTTTCGCACCCGAGGACGCATCCCCGATATTCTGCCACCACAGCTGCGCCAGTTTCGGATAATCCGGCACGTTGGTGCCCGTAGGCGTCCACTGAACGCGGGCGGGCGAGCGGTAGAATTCGATCAGACCGCCCAGGTCGGGCGCGCGATCGGTGAAGCTCTTGTCCTGAATCGTGCTTTCACGAATGAAGGTCAGACCCACTTGGCTCTTCTTCACGTCGACGAGTTTGGACGTCACAAACTGAGCATAGAGCCACGCGGCCTGTGCCCGCTCGAGCGGAGTCGATTTCATCAGCGTCCACGAACCCACGTCCTGGTAGCCGAGCTTCATGCCCTTCTCCCAGTAGGCGCCATGCGGGGACGGTGCCATGCGCCATTTCGGCGTACCATCCTCGTTCACGACGGGCAGACCCTTCTTCACCATGTCGGCGGTGAAGGCCGTATACCAGAAAGCCTGCTGAGCGACCTCGCCCTGTGCCGGAACCGGACCTGCCTCGGAGAAGGTCATGCCTTCGGCAGACGGCGGAGCATAGTTCTTCAGCCAGTCGATATATTTCTGCACGGCGTAAACCGCCGCCGGACCGTTGGTCGCGCCGCCACGATCGACGCAGGAGCCGATCGGCTGATCCTGCTCGTTAACGCGGATGCCCCATTCGTCGACCGGCTTGCCGTTCGGTAGGCCCTTGTCGCCTTCGCCGGCCATCGACAGCCACGCATCGGTGAAGCGCCAGCCGAGCGAGGGGTCCTTCTTGCCATAGTCCATGTTGCCATAGACCTTCTTCGGACCGCCGATATAGGACATGTCGCGCCCGGTGAAGAACTTGGCGATATCCTCATAGGCCGACCAGTTCACGGGCACGCCGAGATCGTAGCCGTATTCGTCCTTGAAGTCCTTCTTGGTCTTCTCGTCGTTGAACCAGTCGTAGCGGAACCAGTAGAGGTTCGCGAATTGCTGGTCGGGCAGCTGGTAGAGCTTGCCGTCCGGCCCGGTGGTGAAGCTGAGGCCGATGAAATCCTCGAGGTCGAAATAGGGATCGGTGACCGCTTTGCCGTCGCCTTCCATCCAATCGGTCAGATCGCGAACCTGACCATAGCGCCAGTGCGTCCCGATGAAATCGGAGTCGTTGACATAGGCGTCGTAGATATTCTCGCCCGTCTGCATCTGGGTCTGGATCTTCTCGACGACGTCGCCTTCCTGAATCACGTCATGGATCACCTTTATCCCGGTGATCTTCTCGAACCACGGCGCGAGCGTCTTCGACTCGTAGGCGTGGGTCGTGAGCGATTCCGAGACCACGTGGATCTCCATGCCCTGATAGGGCTTCGCCGCGTCGACGAACCATTGCAGTTCCTTTTCGGCATCGGCTTGCGACAGTGTCGTCATGTCGCCGATTTCCTGCTCGAGGAACTGCTTGCCCGCCTCCATGTCGGCCAAGGCTGGTGACGCGACCATTAGCGCAAGCGCCATCGCGGTAGTTAAACGCAGTCTCATAGTTTCTCCTCCCTGAGTTTTTGCGTTGTTTGTCTTGGATCAGACCCAGCGGAACACGGCCGCCGCCCAGACGAAGCTGAGGATCAGCCCGCCCCAGACCGGCGCTCCCGCCATGCCCAGCCAGATCAGATTGATGAAAGCCGCCCCGAGCAGGCTGATGAACAGCCGGTCGCCCCGGGTCGTCTCGATACGAAGGATGCCGACGCGCGGCGTCTCGGGACGTTTGACCCCGATCACGGTGAAGATCACCAACAAGAGCGCAATCACCGCGAAGAATAATGCGGTCGGCCATGTCCATGCCATCCAGCTCATAGTGCTACCTCCTCAGACGCGGCCCAGGGCGAAGCCCTTGGCGATGTAGTTGCGCACGAAATAGATCACGAGCGCCCCGGGAATGATGGTGAGAACCCCAGCGGCTGCGAGCAGCCCCCAATCCACCCCCGAAGCGGAGACGGTACGGGTCATGGTCGCCCCAATCGGCTTGGCCGCGACCGATGTCAGCGTGCGCGACAGCAGCAGCTCGACCCAGGAGAACATGAAACAGAAGAAGGCAGCGACCCCGATGCCGGATGCGATAAGCGGCATGAAGATCTTGATGAAGAAACGCCCGAAGGAATAGCCGTCGATATAGGCGGTCTCGTCGATCTCCTTCGGAACCCCGCGCATGAAGCCTTCGAGAATCCAGACTGCGAGGGGCACGTTGAACAGCGTGTGCGCCAGCGCCACCGCGATATGCGTGTCGAACAGCCCGATCGAGGAATAAAGCTGGAAGAACGGCAGGGCGAAAACCGCGGGCGGCGCCATCCGGTTCGTCAGCAACCAGAAGAACAGGTGTTTGTCGCCCATGAAGTTGTAGCGCGAGAACGCGTAGGCGGCAGGCAGCGCGACGGTGATCGAAATCACCGTGTTCTGGACCACGTAGATGAGCGAATTGACATAGCCCATGTACCAGCTCGGATCGGTGAAGATCTTGACGTAGTTTGCGAAAGTCAGATCGTGCGGCCAGAGCGAAAAGCTCGACAGGATCTCCTCGTTGGTCTTCAGGCTCATGTTCAGAAGCCAGTAGATCGGGATCATCAGGAACAGCAGGTAAAGCGCCATGACGATCGGTTGTGATTTCAGTCGCATCACTTGCCCTCCGACTTCTCGATATTGGTCATCACCGTGTAGAAGGCCCAGCTCACCAACAGGATCACGAGGAAATACATCAGCGAGTAGGCCGCGGCGGGACCGAGGTCGAACTGCCCCAGCGCCATCTTCACGAGGTCGATCGACAGGAAGGTGGTGGAGTTGCCGGGGCCGCCGCCGGTGACGACGAAGGGTTCGGTGTAAATCTTGAAACTGTCCATGAAGCGCAGCAGGATCGCGATGGTCAGCACGCCCTGCATCTTCGGCAGCTCGATGTAGCGGAAGATCTTCCAGCGGCTCGCCTGATCGATCTTGGCCGCCTGGTAGTAGGCGTCCGGAATGGATTGCAGCCCGGCATAGGCCAGAAGCGCGACCAGCGACGTCCAGTGCCAGACATCCATCACAACGATGGTGATCCAGGCATCGCGGACATTTGCGGTGTAGTTGTAGTCGATCCCCATCGCGTCGAGCGAATATCCCAGGAGACCGATATCCACGCGCCCGAAAATCTGCCAGATCGTGCCGACCACGTTGAACGGGATCAGCAACGGCAGCGCCATCGTCACCAGGCAGAACGAGGCCCAGGCACCACGCTTGGGCATGTTGAGCGCAACGAACACCCCGAGCGGCACCTCGATCGCGAGGATGATCGCCGAGAACATCGTCTGCCGCCCGAGCGCGTTCCACATGCGATCCGAATGCAGCATCTCATCGAACCATTCGAGCCCGGCCCAGAAGAAGACGTTGTTTCCGAACGTGTCCTGAACCGAATAATTCACCACTGTCATCAGTGGGATCACCGCCGAGAAGGCGACCAGCAACAGGACCGGCAGAACCAGCCACCAAGCGCGGTTATTCTGTGTCTTTTCCATCAGCTTGCCTCCCCGATCGGTGCGACGCGCCAATTGTCGGCGTAAATGTTGATCTGTTCGGGTGCGAGGATCAGCCGGTTCGCATCTGCGGGCACCGGCGCCCCCTCGGGCACGGAGATATTCAGCTCCGTCCCGGCAGCCCGGGCCCGGACGATCCGGTGGCGTCCGACATCCTCGACGCGCTCGATCTGCACCGGCAGACCATCTCCCTCATCCGAGAGCGCACAGAATTCCGGACGGATGCCAAGCTGGACGCGACCTTCCAATGGCCCATTCGAATAGGCCGCGCCCAGCGGGATCTCGTAGCCGTCGATGACGGCCCGCGATCCCGACACCTTGGCCTCTAGGAAATTCATTCCGGGAGAGCCAATGAAGTAACCCACGAATGTATGCGCGGGCCGCTCGAACAATTCCTTCGGCGTTCCCATCTGCACGACCCGGCCTTCGGACATCACGACCACCTTGTCGGCGAAGGTCAGCGCCTCTGTCTGGTCATGGGTGACGTAGATCATCGTGTGCCCGAACTCGCGATGAAGCGCTTTCAGCTGCGTGCGGAGTTCGAACTTCATATGCGGGTCGATGACGGTCAGCGGCTCGTCGAAGAGGATCGCATTGACGTCCTCGCGCACCATGCCGCGCCCGAGGCTGATCTTCTGCTTGGCGTCCGCTGTCAGGCCGCGTGCCTTGCGCGAAAGCACCTCCTCCATCCCGATCATAGCGGCGATCTGGTCGACCCGCGCCTTGATGTAATCGGCTCTCATGCCGCGATTTTTCAGGGGAAAGGCTAGGTTGTCGCGCACCGTCATCGTGTCGTAGACGACGGGAAACTGGAACACCTGAGCGATATTTCGTTCCGCCGTCGCTGCGTGGGTGACGTCCTTTCCGTCGAAAAGGATCCGTCCCTGCGAAGGTTGCAGCAGTCCCGAGATGATGTTGAGAAGTGTAGATTTTCCGCAGCCCGAGGATCCCAGAAGCGCATAGGCGCCGCCGTCGTCCCAGATATGATCGAAGGGTTTGAGCGCCCAGTCATCCTCCGAACTCGGATCGGGCAGATAACTATGCGCAAGATTGTTCAAAGTGATTTGTGCCATTGTCTTCCCCCTCAAGCCGCCTGCGCATATGCGGCCGGAACCGCCAGAGATCCGTCCTCTGAGAACAGGTAAATCCGATCGGTATCTACCGCGATCACCACTTCGTCGCCCGTGCCGAGGTCATAGACGCCAGGGATCAAGGCGACCCAGGACTGGTCGCCGTGACGCAGATGCAGATAAGTCTCCGATCCCGTCACCTCGGTGCCGGTCAGCTGGCAGCGGAATTCGAGCGCGTTGCCATCCCCGCCCTCGCGCGCCAGGTGGACGTGATTGGGCCGGAAGCCGGCGATGTAGCGCCCTGCCTCGAGCTGCGCGAAACCGCCGTCGGCCGGCCAGCGCGCCTCTCCGCCGAAAACGAGACGGTGACCGTCGCGCGCGACGTCGACGAAATTCATCGGCGGATCCGAGAAGACCCGCGCCGTAATCTGGTCGCGCGGCTGGCGGTAGACCTCGGCGGTCGGGCCGAACTGCGTGATCCGCCCCTCCCAGAGCGTCGCGGTATTGCCACCGAGCAGCAGTGCCTCTTCCGGCTCGGTCGTGGCGTAGACGAAGATCGCGCCGGAAGCTTCGAAGATTTTCGGAATTTCGACACGCAACTCTTCGCGGAGCTTGTAGTCGAGATTGGCCAGCGGTTCGTCGAGCAGCACGAGCCCCGCGCCTTTTACGAGCGCCCGCGCCAGCGCGCAGCGTTGCTGCTGGCCGCCCGACAGCTCCAGCGGTTTGCGCTCGAGCATCGGCGTCAGCTTCATCATCTCGGCGGTCTCGCGGACGCGCCGGTCGATCTCGGAGGCCTCGCGCTTCTGCAGTCGCAGCGGCGAGGCGATGTTGTCGTAGACACTCATCGCCGGGTAGTTGATGAATTGCTGGTAGACCATCGCCACCTTGCGGTCCTGCACCCGCGCGCCGGTGACGTCCTCGCCCTCCCAGAAGACTCGGCCGGCGCTCGGCTCATCGAGCCCCGCCATAAGCCGCATCAGCGACGTCTTGCCCGCCAGCGTCGGCCCGAGAAGCACGTTCATCGTGCCCTTCTGCAAGACGAGATCGGTCGGGTGGATATGGGTCCGCCCATCGACTACTCGCTCGACGCCTTTCAACTCCAGTGTCATGCCTGCCCCCTCATTCCGCTACCCGCGCCCTGCTGATCCGCAACTCGTGCTTTCGTGTATTCGGCCAATGTTTCGATCTCGGATGCGCTCAGACGGAGCCCGAGCTTGGTCCGGCGCCAGACGATATCGTCGGCGGTCTGCGCCCATTCCTTCTTCATCAGCCAGTCGACCTCGGCAGCACGGAGCGTCGCGCCGAAATCCTGTCCGAGATCCTCTGCCGATTTCGCATCGCCAAGGATTTCGCGCGTATCGAGCCCGTAATGACGCAGCATCCGCTCCGCCCATGCCGAATCCAGGAACGGATACTCGCGCATGATTTCGCCAAGAATTCGATCGGTCTCGGTCGGCGCGAACTCTCCGCCCGGCAAGGATGCGCGCGCAGTCCATTCCCCGGGCATATCCGGGAAATAATGCGCGAGCTTTGCCAGCGCGCCTTCGGCCAAGCGGCGATAGGTCGTGATCTTTCCACCGAACACGTTGAGCAGCGGAAGCCCCGCCTGATCGTCCAGCGAGAGCACGTAGTCGCGCGTCGCCGCCGTCGCCGAAGACGCCCCGTCATTATAGAGCGGCCGCACGCCCGAATAGGTCCAGACGATGTCGTCCCGGGTCACCGGCGTCTTGAAATAATTCGACACGAAGGCGCAGAGATAATCTTTCTCGGCGTCGGTGCAGACGGCTTCGCCCGGCGGCCCCTGATGATCCTGATCCGTGGTACCGATAAGCGTGAAATCCTGCTCGTAGGGGATCGCGAAACAAATCCGGCCATCCTCGCCCTGGAAGAAATAGCAGCGGTCATGGTCGTAGAGCTTGCGCGTGACGATATGGCTTCCACGGACCAAGCGGATCGACTCCCGCGTGTTGATCCGCACCGTGTTGGTGATCACGTTCTCGACCCAGGGCCCCCCGGCATTCACCAGCGCGCGGGCGTAGTGTTCGCGACGCCCTTCCCTGCCTTCGGTGGTGACATGCCAAACCCCGTCGCGCCGTTCGGCTGCGACGACCTTCGTGCGGGTCAGGATCGTGGCGCCGCGCGCCTCCGCATCCCGGGCGTTCAAGACGACCAGACGCGCATCCTGAACCCAGCAATCCGAATACTCGTAGGCAAGACGGAACCGCTCTTGCAGCGGTCGACCCGCCTCGTCCTCGGAAAGATCGAGAGTTTCCGTTCCGGGAAGCAGATTGCGCCCGCCAAGATGGTCGTAAAGAAAAAGGCCCAGCCGAATGAGCCAGGCCGGGCGGCGCCCTTTCATCCAGGGCATGATCCGCGAGAGCAGACGCGACGTGGGCGTGTCGCTCTCGAAACGCATGTCGGCGCTGTAGGGCAGCACGAAACGCATCGGCCAGCTGATATGGGGCATGGCGTTCAGGAGTACTTCGCGTTCGCGCAACGCCTCGCGCACCAGCCTGAATTCGAAAAACTCGAGATAGCGCAAGCCACCATGGAACAATTTGGTCGACGAAGACGAGGTCGCCTGCGCGAGATCGCCCATTTCCGCAAGCGTAACCGACAGTCCGCGCCCCGCAGCGTCCCGGGCGATACCGCACCCGTTGATGCCGCCGCCGATCACGAAAAGATCGGTCACCCGGTCGTTATTTTCGAAAGCTGGCACAGACGATCCTCCCTCGCTGCGCCTACAAACGTGAGCGATTCGTTACTTTCTGTCAAAAGTTTTTTCGTTTTTGATCGTTTTTCGGCGTTTTTCTGGATTTTCGCGGGTAATAGCGCGATCCCGCAAATCGCGCGAAGCGCCCGGGCGACACGGGCGTGACACGGGCGTGAAGCTGTGGCAGGGGACTTCCAAGGAGGCCGCATGGCGCTAAATTTTCGACAGAACGAAATTCTCGAAATTGCGCGCACCGACGGGCGTGTCGTGGTCGAAACGCTGGCCGAGCATTTCAATGTTTCGCTGCAGACGATCCGTCGCGATTTGTCGGAGCTATCCGACGCAGGACATCTCGACCGCGTTCATGGTGGCGCCGTCATCCGGAAGGGCGTCGTCAATTTCGATTACGAAGAACGGCGCCGGATGGGTGCGGATGCGAAAGCGGCCATCGGTCGGGCCTGCGCCAAGGAGATCCCCGATAACAGCTCGATAATCCTTAACCTCGGCACCACGACCGAGGCTGTGGCGCGCGAACTCTGCCATCATTCGAACATTACCGTTGTCACGAACAACAGCAATGTCGCCAATACCTTACTGGCGAACGAGAGTTGCGAGATCATGGTGGCGGGCGGCAACCTGCGTCGGTCGGATGGCGGGCTGGTCGGCGACCTGACGGCCGATTTCATGAGCCAGTTCAAAGTGGATTTCGCGGTGATCGGCGTCTCGGCACTCGATGACGAGGGCGATTTGCTCGACTACGATCTCGCCGAAGTCCGAGTCAGCCGGACAATCATACGCCAGGCACGCAAGGTCTTCTTGGTCACCGACAGTTCGAAGCTGACGCGCTCCGCTCCGGTGCGGCTCGCCTCGCTCGAAGAGATCGACACGATCTTTACAGACGCGCCGCTCTCCGATGCGCTGACCAAGCGCTGCGCGGAATGGAACACCAAAATCGTCGTCGTCTAAGGGCCGCGCTGAACGCTCCTGAGCAGAAGCACCGCCTGCGGAAAGAACCCGCGTTCGTGTAGACGGACATTCCCTCGATTGAGCAGATCTTCGTCCCGGATCTTTTCGCAAACTGGCGCACGGATATAGCGGGATCGTGCCAGAGAACTTGAGCCGCGCAATCCGTCAATTGAAGCCCTAAGGCGTCGAAATCGAATGGAGCGGCGTGACGATCACCGATGCGGAAAGTCTTCGCGCTTTCGCCAAGCCCGCGCGGCTGATCGACGATCCCTGTTCCTGAAGATCATCGATACCGTCTTCGAAAAAGCAAAGCGGCAGGAGCTTCCCCCTGCCGCTCCACCTCCCGGCAAGTCGTGTGGCGAACGCCGACCGGTTCACACGGAACATCACATCGCTCAGCCATCTTGCCGGGAACTCCGGTCCTGTGTTGCAGGAAAGATCATTCCTGAACGCCGCGCGGCAAGGCGCTGCGCGTATCGTCACTCTTCTCTTCGGACAGCCCCCGGAAGAAGTGATGCCAAGCGAGGGCGGCATGGCCCTTATTGTTCGCAAGCTCGGTGGTCTGGGGTTTCCTGCCCGCAGGCATTTTTTCGACAGCCATGTTCGGCCCTCCATTTTATCCCGGAGAAATACTCGGGGAACTCCTCTGGGTGACCGGAGTCTCCGGTCAACTTCGCGGTCTCTCCTCGCGAGAAGGCGGCGTTGCGGCGCGTTCGTCGATCCGTGGCAATCGGGCCGCGCGTATGCGTGCGGTCGGAGCCGCTTTTTCTCGGCATTGTCCTCACGGATGAGCCGCACTGCAGCGTCCGTCTTTTCCGGAGCGGTGGTCGGGCGGGCTGGCGCCCGTCGCGACCGGTATCGATTTCGTAAGTCCCGGCTTGCCCGTGATGGAGCTGCGAGAGGCCCGCGCTTCAGAGCCGAGATATGAACGAAAATACCCCGTCCGCCGGTCTTCGCTTCGATAAAGCCGAAGCCTATTGTCCGGTTGAACCGTCTCACGATGCCATTGGCCGTCGTGGCGCCTCTTCACGCAGAGGCCGTCCGCAGAATGCGACAGCCAGACTCAGCCGCTTCGACGAGGCAGACTGTAGCCAAGAAGATAGACAGGTTGCAGAAGGGAATAACGTTGCTCGTCATACTTACGCGACGCTGGCTCTTTTTGCAAAGCAAATAGGGGGCATGCCCCGGCCCTCATCTCTCGACCTTTCAGGGCACGGAATTATATCCTGCACAATCAAACCGTTGCGCAAAAACTCCGACGCGTTCGGGCAATTGCCTCGTAATTCGGGGGCAAATCGCTTATATGTAAATTCGAAAATCTTAATTCTCGGACCCTGTTCCTCCCGGCTCAGCGACGATCTTGAGCTTTGTCGGGCCGCAGCTTTTCAAAGGCGGCATCAAGGAAAAGGAGCCTCACATCGGCCAATCGTGGCGTGACGCCGTTCGAGCAGACCAACCCCTCAGCCACCATATCGAGCTGACCTTGGTCGCCACCGCTATTTCCGCCCCTCGCGACCTCCGGGAGAGCTTCGCGTACCAAAGGGGCCGGATCGTGACCTTCGCGCATCGAAGCCGACACGTCATGATCCGCTCGGAATACCAGATCAGCGCGCCAACGCGCGCCAACCCAATTCACCGCATAGCGCCGGCTTCGCCCGCCTATGCCTCCGTGATCGCGCGACCGTTGAAATCGGTGCTGTCACGGACACTTGGAAAGATACGAACCTTGATCGAAATTTACTGGGGCAAACCCATCTCCCTCGTCGTGTCGCCGAAAGGCGACGTCAAGTCCTTCAGCACCATCGAACAGGTGCATTACTGGTTGCGCAAGAAATGGCCGGTCAGCGACCTCGCGCAGAGCCGCGCGATTGACCGCGTCGAAGCGGCAATGGAGTGTCTGGGCACCGTGGCCGACGCGCGCAGCGCCTTCCTTGGTGCCGCAACCACTGCCGGATTCTTGCCATCGGAAACCTTGGATCATTCGATTGCAGCCTGATCAAACACCACATACGGCGCCGCGGGCGCGACAGGATCGGGAGAGATCGGCGCCTCGGCTGGAAGGCCTGCGCTCGAAGCTCTTCGACGCGCTCTTCGGTACGTGGACTGCACTGCAAGCCCCGATGATCCCGGTCCTCGCGCTGGCTCGGCGACCGCGGCTCGTGCGCGCCGCGGTCCGGTTCTGGACCGGCGGGGTCTTCGCGCTCGCACGCGGGGTTCTCAGGTTGCGCGTGCAGGAGCAAGGGCTCGAGAACAAGCATCTCGACAGCCCTTGCATCTACGTCTGCAACCACCAATCCACCTGGGAGACGCTGGCCTTCAACCGGCTCGTGCCCGATGTCTGCGTCATCGCGAAACACGAGTTGCGGCGTATCCCGATCTTCGGCTGGTACCTCGAACATTCGCCGATGATCCTGATCGACCGCAGCGCGGGCGGACGCGCCCTCGCCGGGATGATCACTCAGGCGCGCGAAGAGGCCGCCAAGGGCCGCTCGATTTTGATCTTTCCAGAAGGGACGCGGGTCGGCGTGGACGATCGCTGCGAGTTCCAGCCCGGCCTTATCGCGCTTTATCGCAAGCTCGGCCTGCCGATCGTCCCCGTCGCGCATAATGCCGGCCATGTCTGGCGCAAAGACGCGAAGACCGGCGGCACCATCACTGTGGCCTACTTCCCGGCGATCCCCCCCGGCCTCCCCGCGGCAGAGGTCAGCGCGCAGGTCGAAGCGCTTCTCAACGTCGAGAAGGACCGCCTACCCCCCGCGCGACCCTGAACGAATAGGCTAAATGTGTCCTGCGTTTCTTGCGTGGGACCGGCCTCTCCCTTGGCGCCCGCGAAGAGCGGGCCTCACAATGAGAGGCCCCTATTCTTGAAATGAATACAAAAACGCATCGCGGCGCCTATGGCCGATGGTCTGTCATCGGCTGCCCGCGAACAGAAGAGCCAGACGGCTCAGCGCCCATCCGCTGTCCCGAGTCAAAAGCCATAGCATTTTAATCGGGATTTCTTGACCCAAGTGTTTTTGTCGGTTATTCGGACACCGAACAGACAAGCAGGAACATCATGACTCGCATTTCACGCATTCTTCCCGCGCTTTTCGTGCTCGCCTGCGCGCCGGCGCTGGCCGTGGCGGACGAGACAATCCCGACGATTACCCTGACCGACGGGGTCGTCTCGCCGCAGCAGATCGACCTTCCCGCGGATACCGCCGTGACGCTGACCGTCTCGAATACCGGCAAGACCGCAGCCGAGTTCGAGAGCAAGCGCCTGCGGATCGAGAAGATCATCGCGCCGGGCCAGACTGAGACGATCGAACTCCGGGCGCTGCCGGCGGGCAGCTATCCCTTCGTCGAGGAATTCCACGAGGATCAAGACACCGCCAAGGGCACGATCGTCGTCAAGTAACCCACCAACCCACGAGAGAATGTCATGGACGGACAGATCATCTTCATCCTGTGGCGCGAGAGCGTCGAGGCGCTTCTCGTCATCGGCATTCTCGCGGGATGGCTCGCACATGAAGGCGCCGGGCGACGCGCGGCGCGCTTCCTCTGGGGTGGCGTTCTGACCGGGCTGGCGCTGGCGCTGGCCTTCGCGCTGACGCTGCTGGGCTTCTCGAAACTGCTGTCGACCGAGGTCCGTCAGGACCTGATGACGGTGATGGTCTTCGTCGCCGCCGGGCTGATCGTGCAGATGGTGGTCTGGATGCGCGGCCACGGCCGCACGCTGAAACGCGATCTCGAGGCCGGGCTGAAGGCCGCCGCGATACGTCAGGGCTGGTGGGCGGTTTTCCTACTCGCGATGGCGGCGGTAGCGCGCGAGGGCTCGGAAACGGTAGTATTCCTCTACGGCTCGCTCGCCGCGGCGAAGCAGAGCGAGATGACCGGCGTTCTCGCCTCGATCGCGGTCGGTGTGGCCGCGGCCGGAGCGACTTATGCGCTGCTGCGGGCCGGCGCGAAGTTCCTGCCGTGGCGCGGCTTCTTCCGGGTGTCCGAGGTGATGCTGCTCCTGCTGGGCGCTGCGCTCTTCACCACCGGCGTGGATGATCTCGTCTCGACGGGCATCCTGCCCTTCGGCGCGCCACTCTGGGACATGAGTGCGCTGCTCGATGACGGGGGCCGTCTTGGCGGGCTGATCTCGGCGCTGACCGGTTACCGTGCCGCGCCGGACGCCGCGACGCTGGGCGGCTGGATCGTCTACTGGGCGTCGGTCGCAGGTATCCTGCGCTGGCAGAGCCGCAGCTTACAAGCCCGTCTGGCCTGAGGCCCATCCTTACAATTCGCATTTTTTTGCCCCGGCCGGGATTATTCCCGCGCCGGGGTCGTCTTCTTCCCTACAGGACCCAAACCCGAGAGGAGAGGAAGATGAAACGTTTTCTGCTGACCACTGCCGTTTTGCTGGCCGCGAGCATTGCGCAAGCCGATCCCGCCAGTGTCACCGACACCGCCAAGGGGCCGACGCTCGTCGACTCCGCGGGCATGACGCTCTACACCTTCGCCAAGGACAGTGAGGGGATGTCCGCCTGCACCGGGCCCTGCGCCACGAACTGGCCGCCGCTGATGGCCACCGCCGAAGATCAGGCGATGGGCGACTGGAGCGTGATCACCCGCGACGACGGCACGAAGCAATGGGCTTACAAGGGCCAACCACTGTATACTTGGAAGAATGACACGAAGCCGGGCGACGTGACCGGTGACGGCGTCGCCAACGGCGCGTGGAAAGTCGCTCAGCCCTGACGCAATCCCCGGGCGGTATCGCATTGACGCCGCCCGGTCGAACAAGGCCTGCCCATGTGACCCGTCGCACCCGCCACCTGATCGAGGCGCAGATTCCCGCGCTGCGCCGCTTCGCCTTCGCGCTGACCCGCGAGCGCGACGCGGCGGACGATCTTGTGCAGGACTGTCTCGCGCGGGCGCTGACGCGCTGGCACCTGCTGCGTTCGGAAGACCAGTTGCGGGCCTGGCTGTTTCGCATCCTGCGGAACCTTTACCACGATGCGCATCGCCGTCGCATCCGCCGCCCCGAGGGCGGGGCGCTCGATCCCGACGGGCTCGCAGGGCGCGATGCTGATGCCGAAACGGTCGTCTTTCTCGGCGACGTGTTCAGTGCGCTCGCTCGCCTGCCGATCGAGCAGCAGGAGGTACTTCTCTTGGTCGGAGTCGAGGATTTCAGCTACGAGGCGGTCGCCCGGATTCTTGGCCTGCCGAAGGGTACGGTGATGTCGCGCCTCGCCCGGGGACGCGAGGCGCTGCGCGAGATGACTGGCCATGACCGCCCCGATCGCACGCGCCACCCCCATCTGCGGAGGCTCAAATGACCGATCCCCATGCAGATCCCATCATGCGAAACGAGGCGGAGGTGCACGCCTATCTCGATGGCCGGCTCGCTCCCAAAGATCGCGCCCGGATGCAGGCCAAGCTCGCGGCGGATCCGGCGCTGGCGCAGCGGCTGTCCGCGATGCGCGCCGATCGCGACGCGCTGCGCGCAGCCCTCGCGCCGGTCCACGCCGCGCCTATCCCTGCGCGGCTGCGCCTCGCTGCGCCCGCGGGGGCAGGCTGGGTTCCGAGGGTAGCGGCGGCTATCGCGCTCTTCGCAGCGGGGCTTGGCGCCGGTTGGGGGCTAGCGCGGCAGGGCGGCGGATCCCCCCGCGCTCCGCTGACCGAACTCGCCCGCGAGGCGCAGGTCGCCCACGCGGTCTATTCGGTGGAGGTCGTCCACCCGGTCGAGGTCGCAGCGCAGGAGCGCGCGCACCTGATGGCGTGGTTGTCGAAACGGCTCGACCGCAAGCTGGTCGCCCCGGACCTGTCGGCGCAGGGCTACACACTCGTGGGCGGACGCCTGTTGCCTGCCGATCAGGGTCCCGCCGCGCAGCTGATGTATGAAACCCAAGCAGGCGCGCGCCTGACGCTCTATGTCACCGCGCTTTCCACTGGAGAGACCGCATTTCGCCTGACCGAAGGGGATGGTGTCGCGAGTCTCGTCTGGGTCGACGGCGGCTACGGCTTCGCCCTCTCCGCGCCGCTGAGCAGCGCTGCACTCTGGCCGATGGCCAAGGCCGCCTACCGACAGCTCGCCTTCACCGGATGAACGACGTGCGCAAGGGACCGTCCGAGCGCGCCGTTGATCTGCCTCAATGTCGCGAACTCGTCAGAGGTGTATCGAGGCGGAAACGAACCCGTGGAGGCGATTATGACGAAACTTTCTCTTTTCACTGCATTTCTCGCACCCCTTGCCCCGGCCGTGGCTTTCGCCGACGCCCCGAGCGGCTATGGAGAGGGATATTATGGTCATCCCATGATGTGGGGCGACGGTTACGGCTTCTTCGGTGTCGGCATGATGGTGGTATTCTGGGGGGTACTCATTCTCCTTGCCGTACTTGCCGTGCGCTGGTTCACGGAACGCGGACCGGGCCGGAGCCAGAACACCGCGCTCGACATTCTCAAGGAACGTCTCGCGAAGGGGGAAATCGACCCCGAGGAATATCAGGCCCGCCGTAAGGCGCTCGAAGAATGACCGGGCTGCGCGCGCGGATCGCGACGGATCGCATGGAACGCAGGACCGTTTCACGCTATTCCTGAGCCCATGCTCGCCATCCTCGCTGACAGAACTTATCGCCATCTCTTCGCCGCTCAGATCGTTGCGCTTCTGGGCACCGGGCTCGCCACGGTTGCGCTCGGGCTGCTGGCCTTCGATCTGGCGGGAGATCAAGCGGGCATGGTGCTTGGCACGGTCTTCACGATCAAGATGGTGGCCTATGTCGGGATCGCGCCGGTGGCAGGCGCCTTCGCCGACAGGGTAAACCGACGGGCGCTTCTGGTCACGCTCGACCTCGTCCGGGCCTTCGCGGCGCTGGCGCTGCCGTTCGTGACCGAGGTCTGGCAGGTCTATGTGCTGATCTTCCTTCTCCAATCGGCCTCCGCCGCCTTCACCCCGACATTTCAGGCGACGCTGCCGGATGTGCTGCCGGAAGAAGAGCGCTACACTCGCGCGCTGTCCCTGTCCCGACTGGCCTACGACCTCGAGAATATCGTCAGCCCGACGCTCGCGGCGCTGCTGCTTGCGGTGATGAGCTATAACAGCCTGTTTCTCGGCACGGTCGCGGGGTTCGCGGGTTCGGCGCTGCTGGTTGTGTCGGTGATCCTGCCGAGCCCGCAGGCAGCAACCCGGCGCGGCATCTATGACCGGACCACGCGCGGCATTCGGATCTACCTTGCGACGCCACGGCTGCGGGGACTTCTGGCGGTGAATCTCGCCGCCGCTGCGGCGGGTGCGATGGTGCTGGTGAACTCGGTGGTGCTGGTACGCGGCGGGCTCCACCTGTCGGACAGCGATCTGGCCTGGACGATGTTCGCCTTTGGGGCGGGGTCGATGCTGGCGGCCCTCGGCCTGCCCCGTATCCTCGAAAGCATAGCGGACCGCCCGGTGATGCTGTCGGGCGCAGGCGTGATGATCGGCGCGCTTCTCGGCCTTGCCTTAGCAATCTCGACGGCCGGGCTGAGCTGGCCCCTGCTTCTCGCAGCATGGCTGGCGACGGGCTTGGGCTATTCGGCCGTGCTCACTCCGTCGGGCCGATTGCTGCGACGCTCCGCGCATCCCGAGGACCGCCCCGCCCTCTTTGCGGCGCAATTCGCGCTGAGCCATGCCTGCTGGCTGGTGACCTATCCGCTCTCCGGCTGGCTGATGACGGAGTTCGGCGCGGTCCCGGCATTGCTCGGTCTCTCGGGCGTGGCGATGCTCGGGCTGGCCGTCGCGCTGCGCGTCTGGCCCTCCGGCGATCCGGTCTCGCTGGAGCATCGCCACGACAATCTCGCGCCGGATCACCCGCATCTGCAGGGCCAACGCACCCATCGCCATCCGCTGGTGATCGACGACCTCCACCCGCATTGGGGCAACCGGTTCTGAGGCTCAATCGGCCAGCTTGATCGGCCCGCGCTCGGGATAGAGATCGCCGGGTCCGGGGTTTTCCTCGGGGCTGCGTCCGCCGAGATGCGTCATGATCCCCCACACCGCGTTGAGAGATGTCTGCACCGCGCCCTCGACCCAGGCGGGAGTCCAGCTGACACCGTCCCCGGCGAGGAAGACGCCCCTCTGGCTCGCCGCCATGCCTTGTTGCATGAAGTGGCCGTAAATGCGGTGGTTGTAGCGGTAGTGACCCGGCAGCGCGCCCTTGAAGGCCCCGAGGAAGTTTTCGTCCGCCTCCCAGCTCACGCAGATCGGCTGGCCGCGGATATGCGAGGCAATGTCGACGCCGGGGTAGATTTTCCCTAGCGCCTGCAGAGACAGCTCGACCCGGCGTTCCGCACTGAGCGGCAGCACCTTGAGCGCGTCGCTCATCCAGGCGTAGCTGAGGCAGATCACGCCGGGGCGGTCGGGCCCGTTATCAAAGAAATAGGTGCCGCGCGTCAGCCTGTCGGTCAGCGTCATCGACATCAGCGGTTCGCCGGTTTCCGGGTCGATGTCGTTCCAGAACGGCCGGTCGACCATGACGAAGGTCTTCGCGGCCTGCATGTAGCGGGTCCGGTCAAGCGCCATCCACATCTTCTGATCGAACAGGTCCTCTTCGGTCTCGATCGCCGTCGTCAGCAAGTGCGTCTGGCACGTCGCGAGCACCGCGGCATAGTCGTCCTCGTTGCCCCACTGGTCGCGCAGCCGGATCATCTCTCCGGCGCGGCTCAGCGCGGTCGCCCGGCTGCGCGTCGCGCCGCCATGCAGGCTCGCGAGCGTCGTACCCTCGGGCCAATGCGCGCAGGCCGGCGCCGCGTTCCACAGGCGATGCAGGACAGTCTCGACACCGCCCACGATATAGCGCTGGTCATCGTCGAGCCCGAGCAGATTTACCCGCAGGATCTCCAGCATCGAGTTCGGGAAGTCCGAATCCCAGCCGCCGGTGCCGAACCCGACCTGACCGAAAATCTCACGATGCGAGAAATCGAGCTTTTGGAACGCCTCCGAATGGGCCACGAAATCGTAGAAGGTGCGCTCGTCCCAATCTTTGACAAGCGGATCCCAGATCGCCTTGATCGCGGCCACATCCTTGGCGCGCACCGCGGCTTGCAGGTCGGGGAAGGCCGCCTGACTGCGCAGCGCTTCGTCATAGGCTTGCGCGATCTGGTGGAACCCCTCGGGCAGGTCGTCGAGGCTGCGTGCGAAATGCCTTTCGCCTTCAAGCTCGATGACGGTCGATCCGGCGGCGGGCGTCAGCGGGTTCGGAAAGGGGCGGCTCTCGCATCCGACAAGATCGACGTAATGGTAGAACCCCCGCGAGGACACGGGAAAGCGCATCCCGCCAAGCTCCGCGACGACCCCGTCCGTCCCTTCGAAGCTCTGCGAACGCAACCGCCCGCCGAATTGCGAGGACTCGTAGACCACTGGCCGCAGACCGAGCTTCATCAATTCGTAGGCCGCGATGACCCCGGCCGCCCCGGCGCCGATGATGGCGACCGGCGCGCCCAGCACATCCTTGGGCAGCGTACCGAGACCCGCGGGGTGACTGATCCAGTCCTCGTAGGAAAAGGGAAAATCCGGGCCGAAGGCTGTCAGTTCCTGCATCGCTGTCTCCTGTTGCGCCAAACCTCACCGTCGCCGACCGCAGCGGTAGAGAACACCTCCACGAGAATATCGGCCTGTGCAAGCGAGTAGCAGTTTTTCCGCCGCCCTTGCGAGGACTTCTCGGGGCAGACCTTCAACATCCTGAGATCGGTCGTGCGCGCTCAACCCGGATCGCGGTGTTGCGCCCGGCACAAGATGAAGGGCAGCGCGAGAGGCGTCGCGCTGCCCTATTTCGCATGAGTGGATCGGGGCTGCCCGGAGTGTCAGCCGGGCGGTGCCATTGGGCCTGCGGCCTTGACGGCGGCGATATAGCCGGGCTGCGCCTGCAAGGCGCTCCAGTAGGCGCCGACCTTGGGATGCTCTCCCAGCAGATCGAGCCGCGCCAGCAAGGCGATGACATAGGACATCTGGATATCGGCCAGCATCGCCCTCTCGCCGAAGAGCATTGGCCCGGTACCGATCGTCCGCCCGATGAAATTGAGATGAGAATTGAGCGCCGCCTGCGCCTCTGCGGGCACCGGCTTGCCCCGGAAGGCGGGCAGGACCGCCCGCAGCGCAACCTCGGCAAACGAGCTTTCGACATAATCCAGCAGTTCTTCGTGCTGCCAGAATTCCGGCGTACCACGCGGCGGCGTATGGGTCTCGTCACCGTATTTCGCGACGAGGTAACGCAGGATCGTCGCGGATTCCGCGAGTATCCGGTTGCCGTCCTCGATCACCGGCGACTTGCCCAGCGGGTGAACCCGCGACAGGGCCTCCGGCGCGCGAAAATTCTCGGTGCGCTGATAATCGACCCGGTGGCAGGGCTCGCCCAGATCGGCGAGCAGCCACAGCACGCGGGTCGCGCGGGAATAGTGCAGGGCGTGAAGGGTGATCATGGCAGGAACACCGCTTTTGCGTTGACGAATTCCTTCATGCCGAAGCCGCCATGCTCGCGGCCGTAGCCCGAATCCTTGACGCCACCGAAGGGCATGTTCGGATCGGCAGTCCCGAAAGAGTTGATCCTCACCATCCCGGTGTCGAAGTGATCGCGAGCGAGCTTGAGCGCACGGTCTTCGTCCTTGCTGAAGATCCCGCCGCCAAGGCCATATCGGCTGTCATTGGCGATGCGCATCGCATCCTCGTCATCCTTGGCGCGGATCACCGCTGCGACGGGGCCGAATATCTCGTCGTCATAGGCGGGCATCCCGGGAGCCACATCGACCAGCACCGTCGCGGGGTAGTAGGCGCCGGTGATATCCGGGGCCTCGCCGCCGCAAAGCGCCTTCGCCCCTTTGGCGAGGCTCTGTTCCACCTGCTCCTTGACCATCGCGAACTGGTCGTCGCTCGAAAGCGGACCAAGCTGGACGTCGTCCTTGGTGGGATCGCCCATCTTGATCGCCTTCATCTGCTCCACGAAGGCCTCGACGAACGCGTCATAGACCTTGTCCGCGACGATGAACCGTTTCGCCGAGACGCAGGTTTCGCCGTTATTGTACAGCCGCCCCATCACGGAGAATTTCACCGCCGTTTCGATATCGGCATCTTCCAGAACGAGGTAGGCATCGTTGGAGCCCAGCTCCAGCACGGTCTTCTTCAGTGACTTCGAGGCGACGCTTCCGACGTGGCGGCCCGCGTCGTCGCTACCGGTCAGGGTCACACCGCGCACCTTGGGATGCGCGATCAATTTGTCGCTGGTGTCGTGGTCGATCAAAATGACCTGGAAGAGGTCCTCGGGCAGCCCTGCCTCGATACACAAGTCGCGCAGGCGCAGGCCCGAGCCGGTGCAGATACTGGCATGTTTGAGTACGCAGGCATTGCCCGCCATCAGGTTCGCCGCGAGCACCCGGATCGGCTGGTAAAGCGGGAAGTTCCACGGCTGGATCGAGTAGATCACGCCGATCGGCTGGTAGGTCACGACACCGCGCGATCCCTCTGTGCCGTGGGTACGCTCCTCGTCGGCCAGCGCGTGGGGGCCGGTCTTCGCGGTATAGTCGAGGATCGCGGCACAGATCTCGACCTCGGCCTTGCCGTCCTTCAGCAGCTTGCCGGTCTCGCGCGTCATCAGCGCGGCCAGCTCATCCGCGTTCTCGCGGAGCTTTTCTGCGATCTTGGTCAGGTAGGGCGCGCGCTCGGCGGGCGTCCGCGCGCGCCAATCCAGAAAGGCGGAATGCGCGGCCTCGACCTTCTCGAAGGCCTCGGCCTCGCTCATCAGAGGATAGGTCTTGATCGTCTCGCCCGTTGCGGGGTTGGTGGTGGTGATCGTTGACATGGGGACTCCTTCGATTTCAAAGGGGCCAACTTTCGCCGCGGGCAGGAGTTCCAGCGCCCGTCGCGGCAGCGCAGGCTTTCGCGGGCCTCACCGGTCAAATCCCCCCGCACAAATGTGCGGGCCACCGATATTCGCCAGTCGCTCGCGGCGATGCCGGACACGCGAACCGACAAGACGTCGCGTCGCACGCGGTCGCCGCGCGGGCGCCCCGCTCTATCTGGCAAGGCAAGCGCGGACGGTGCGGGCGCAATCTCCCGGAGCTCCGTTCGCGACCCGACCCGAGTTTTCACCCCAAATCAGGCATCTGGAGATCGACATGGCGACCACTGGCAAACAACTGTTCACGACGCTGGAGGCGGACGGCACACTCACCGTCGCGATCGAGGACGTGGATTTCCCCGACCCAACCGGCAATCAGGTTCTCGTCAAAATGGAGGCGGCTCCGATCAACCCCTCAGACCTCGCCATCCTCGTGGGCGCGGCGGATATGGAGAACGCCGCGTATTCCCCCGGCAAATTCGTGGCCAAGATGCCCGAGCCGTTCAACGCGGGCTCGAAAGCGCGGCACGGTCTGAAGCTGCCCGCGGGCAACGAGGGCGCAGGCACGGTCGTCGCAACCGGCGACAGCGACGCGGCGAAAGCGCTTATGGGGCAGCGCGTCTCCTGCGTGCCGGGCAACGCCTATAGCCAGTATTGCATCGCCGATGCGGAGATGTGCCTGCCGCTGGGCGATCATTCCTCCGAAGATGGCGCGAGCGCCTTCGTCAATCCGATGACCGCGCTCGGCTTCGTCGAGAACGCCAAGATGGACGGGCAGGATGCGATCCTGCACACGGTTGGCGCGTCGAACCTCGGGCAGATGTTGACGCGCATCTGTCAGGAGGACGGTCTCGGTCTGGTGAATATCGTTCGCAAGGACGATCAGGTCGATCTGCTCAAGAAGATCGGCTCCACCCATGTCGTGAACTCCTCGGATGACGATTTCATGGAACGGCTTCGCGATGCGATCGACGACACCGGAGCCTTCTACGGCTTCGATCCGATCGGCGGCGGCCATGCGGTCGACAACGCCTTCAAGGCGATGGAGCAGGTCGCGGTGAGCCGGATGACGGAATATTCGCGCTACGGCTCGAACCAGCCGAAGCGGATGTTCATTTACGGACGTCTCGACACCGGCCCGACGACCCTCTCGCCGAGCTACGGCTTCGGTTGGACGCTCTCGGGCTGGCTGCTGTTTCCGTTCCTGCAATCGGCCGGGCAAGAGACCGTCGCGCGGATGCGCAAGCGAGTGCGCGACAATCTCACGACCACCTTCGCAAGCCATTACAAGACCCGCGTCAATCTCGACGAGATGCTGACGAAAGAGGCCGTGACCGATTACCGGAAAACGAAGACCGGCGAGAAATACCTCGTGACCCCCTGGTCCTGAGCCTCTGATCCTGACGATGCGTCGCCGGAGTAGCCCTGATCCGATCGGGGTCGCTTCGGCGTCGAACAAATGAGGGTTAGATCGTAATCTGCCTTGCGCGCGCTCCGCATCAGCTCGAATTGTCGAGAATGTCGCGAGGCAATCCGAGCACGAGCGCGATCGCCGCCAGTTTCAGCGCGCAGGGCACGAGCGCATAGCTGACATTGAGCGCCGAGAGCGCCGCGCCGGTGTTGCCTGCGCCGGGCTGGTATCCGAAATATTGAAGCAACGGCAACACGGTCCCGGCGGCGATCGCCAAAGTCGCCTTGGCGCTGAAATTCCAGATCCCGAACGCCTGCCCCGCTTGCAGCCCCGCACGCGACAGCGCTGACGCGAAAAGCGCCGATAGGATCACCATATCCGCTCCGAGCGCGACACCCGACCCGATACAGATCGCCGCGAACGGTAAAGCGGCCCCGGTCGGCAGGCTGAAGGCGCCGACGAAGCTCACGATTGCAAGAACCATCGCGACCAGCAGCACCCGGCGGGCGCCGAACCGTCTGGCGAGACGTCCCCATAGAGGGGCACTCGCCCCGGCGGCTATGAAGAACAGGATAAGAAATGGTCCTGCCAAGTCCGGCAAGCCAAGCCGGTCCCCCACGAAGAACAGAAACAGCGTCGATGTCACGGCCACCGGCAGGCTGTTGACGAAGGCCAGCAGCAAGAGCCAACCCGCGCCTGACCCGATGAGTCCCCGCCAGTCCAACCGCGTCGAGGCGAGTTGCGTCTTGCGCCAAAGCGGCCGCGCCAACGCGACCGCGATCAACGACAACAGCGCGATCAGCCAGCCGAAAGGCCGGTAGCCATCCGATTGATCGTGGAGCGTCGAAAGCAGCGCCGGCGCGATCGCGCCGAGCGTCACCCCGATCAGAACGCCGGTTTCGCGCCAGCCGGCGAGGCTCAGCTGCGACTGGGTCCGCCCCGATCCGGCGAAAGCGGCGCTCTGGCCGTAGATCAGGATCGTCCCGAGGCTATACCCCGTGAACGCGACGACAAGCCCCCCGGTCAGCCAAAGCGCGGGACTTCCCTGCACTGGCAGAGAAAAGACCGCGACACAGCCCGCCGCCAGCAGCGCCATCGCGAGGGCCGCGAACCCCGAGCGGTACTGCGCCCAGCGGTCTGTCATCCACCCCAAGAGCGGATCCTGCAGGAAATCCACGATACGGATCAGCAGCAGGATCGCCCCGACCTGACCGAGCGACAGGCCAAGTCGCGTCGCCGCAAAACTCGGCAGGTGGATGTAGATCGGGATGCTCGCCGTCGCGAGCGCCATCGCGAGAAACCCCACGCGCCAAAAGTCCCTTGGCTGATCCACCGGCATCACGCTCATCGGGCGCGCGGCCCCGCCAGCCTGACGAAGAGCCAGACGATACCGGGGCGCAGCTTCAGAAAGATACGGTAGGCCAGTTCGAGGAGAGTCCTGACAATCGGCCATCGCGCGATGCGCGCCAGACCACGCCAGCGCGGAAGTTGCGCCCAGAGCTCTGCAAACGCGGTGCCCCCGAGACGAGACGCCCATCCCGCGTCCGCACGTGAAACCGCGCCAGCGCGTCGTCCCGGTTCAGAGCGTCGGGCAGAGTCGCGCCCGGGTCGGAGAGATCGACGAACTCCAAAGCGTCCGCCCCCGGCGCTTCGCGATAGAGCCCGATTTCGGCACGACAAAGCGGGCACGCCCCGTCATAGAAGACGGTCGCCTTGCTTGTCGTATTCGTCGCGGATCGGCGCACGTTTCCCTCATCTTCAGCTTCGATGAGTGTTACGCGCCCGGACAGTTCGAGGATCTTTCGCAGCAGGCTCGTTGGTTCCGCGAACGCGCAGGTCCATCCGAAAGCGCCTCGGGGCAATTCATCGCCCCGCAGCAGAGCCGCCAACGCTCGAAATACGCTCGAAATGCATCCGCCTGCTCAGGTTGCGACGGTCGCGCCTTGAGAACTAAGCTCGAAGGTTATCAGGCGAAGGCCGCGGACCGCGCGTAAGATTGGATCGCGAAGCGACGGCCTGAACGACCTGGAGGACCGCGAACCAACGGTTCTCATTTTGCGCCACACCCGTCGGAAGCCCCGCTTATTCGGCGGGCCTCTCCTCCAGATCCAACCGCATCGTCGCCATGCCCTGACGGCGGGACAGTTCCTCGTAGCCGGCCGAGAGATAGGCGTTGAAGGCCGGCGCGTTATCGAGCTCCACCTTCAGGGTCAGCGACAGCGCGCCGAGGTCTCGCGCCGCCTGTTCCACGTGCCCCGTCAGCTCTGCAGCCGCCCCGCCACGCGCCTCTTCGACGAGATAGACGTAGGTCAGGTGCCGCACCTCCGGCCCGATACCCTCGCGCAGCGCGAAGAAACCGACATCCCGCCCCGTCTCATCCTGAAGGTAGAACGAGACGTCCTGATGTTCTCCAAGCCACTTGCGATGCCATTCCATCTCGTCGAACGGAACTTTCGCATTGGGATTGAGCAGGGGAATTTCGGCGTCCGACAGCATCGCTGCCAAGGGGGCCAGATCGCGGTCGCGGTTGCGGCGCAGGGTGAGTGCCATATGTCCTTCCTTAGGCTGGGCCCGGCGCGCGCGCCGAGGTGGATCATGAAAGGTCGCGTGCCTGACACAGAAGCCCCTTGCGGGTCAACCGCAGCGCTCGCTGGACTAATCGCCGCGGTCACGACCCACGCCACGCAACAGCCGGCACGCGGTCGCCAGTATTCACCGCCATCCAGGTCTCGTCCATCGGCCGGGCTCTCGAGAGCCACGGCACGCCTATATGGCCGTAGAGAAACGAGAGCTGCCAACCCGCCTCGGAAGGCGAACGCTTCTTCTGATGATAAAGGTAAAGCGCGGCAGCGAGCCCGGTGCGATCCGCCCCCGCCTTGCAGTGAACCAGAACGGGCTTGGGCGCCCGCGCCATCGCCCCTTCGAGCGCCGCGAGGCGGATCGGGCTGAGGGTTTGATGGTCGGACATCTTGAAGTCGATCAATTCCAATCCAAGCCGTTTCGCCGCAGCCTTCTCCTGATCGTACCACGCCTGTCCCGGATGCGCTCCGCGCAGGTTCAGGACCGATCGTATGCCGTCCTTTTTCTTGTAGGCCTTCAACCTCGCGGCGGTCGGTTGGTTCGAACGATAGAACTCTCCAGCCACCACGGTGTGGAAATTTCCGGTCACCTGCAAATACCCGAAATAGAGCACCAGCGCCGCGAGCGTCCCGACCAATACGGTGCCCACGATCCGCGCGATTTCGCGAAGTTTCATCGCCTCTGTCTCCGTTGCGGCCCCAGATGCGGGGCCGCTCTGCGATGGTTGGCGATCAATCCGCCTGCTCGGCGCCGCCGGCGTCTTTCTTGACACCCTGCGTCACCGCGGCAGAGCCCGGAAGCTGCAGGCTCACCTCGACCTGTTTCGCGGATTGCGCTGTGGTGTAGATCGAGTTCGGGTTCGCCCGCAGATGCCCCGGCTTGCCGCTGTCATCGACATGGATGCGGGCCGAGCCATTGGCGGGAACGGTCACGTCGGGGTGCAGGATGTAGGCCTCCTTCGCGCCGCTATCGGCGTCGGTGATGGTGTAGAAGAGGGTGAAGCCCCTCAGCGGCTTGTTACTGTCATTGACCAGCTGGATCTCGAGGTGATCGGGCGCGTCCGTATGGGTCGCGGGATCGACATTGTTCTCGACCAGCAGCTCTCCGATATGGAACGGCGCGCCAGTGCCCCCGGGCTGGATCGGGCTTTGCGCGACCACCGGGTCCTTGTCGGCCAAATCGTTCTGCCCGTCGCCATCGGTATCGGGGTTCTGCGGATCGGTGTGCAGCAGCGGCTCGGCCATGTCGGGCACGCCATCCTTGTCGGTATCGGTCTGCGCGGCCTGGGCGCCGCCAGCGGCGAGCATCAGCAGCACGGTGAGGGTGGAAAGCGTCTTGTTCATCGTCAGGTCTCCTTGGTCAGACGGTCGGCACGGATCGGACGCAGCAGGACGAGCCCGCCGAGACCGAGGGTGAAGAGAATGAGGAACCAGGCATCGCCCTTCTTGTCGGCCCAGATCGGCCCGAGCGCTTTGCCGGTGTAGATGTCCTTGATTCCGAGCACCGCGAAGGTGAAGCGCTCGTAATGCTTGGTCACGGACGAGACCTCGATCCCGTTGCGGATGGTTTCGTAGGTGGCGAAGCCCTGCTTGATCTTGGTCTGCTCGGCCTTCGGGATCGAAAGCTGCGCGAAGACGCCGCCTGCGACCTGGTTATCGGGGTCCATAGTGTCGCCGATCTGCGGCGCGACGAGGACCACCAGCAGCCACAGCGCGAAGGCGTAGAGCAGCCCGCTAGCCGGGCTTTTCAGCCAGAGGCTCAGCCCGAAGCCCACCGCAAAGATCGCGCTAAGATAGAGCGTCGAAGCCCCCCAGGTGATCGCAAGGCGCAAGAGGTCATTCGCCCCGATCCCAATGCCCGAACCGAGCGCGAGCACCACTGCGCAGAGCGCGAAGACGCAAGCCAGCGCCGCCCCCATCAGCCCGGCCCCGCCCAGCAGCTTCGCGGCGAGGAACTGCCAGTTCGAGAGCGGCCGCGTCAGGATCAGCGCCAACGTCTGGCGTCCGCGCTCCTCGACGGCGGCGCGGTAGCCCGCGATCAGCGCGATCACCGCGCCCATGATCTCGATCTGCTCGATCGTCCCGCGCATCAGCTTCAGCGGATAGAACTCAGGCGCCGCGATCGAACCGAGGCTTTTGCCGAGCGCCAGCAGCTGCTGTTTCGCGGCCATGTAGGTGGCGACATCGGTGCGCATCGCAACCGTCCCGGTGATCAGCGAGATCAGCGCGGCGGCGACGAGCGCCAGCGTGGCGGCGAGCAGGAAACGGTCGCGCAGCGCGATCCGCGCGTCCTTGAGCGCAACGGTAGAGATTGCGGAGAGATCAGGCATCGGGGCCTCCCTTTGTCATGTCGAGCTTGAGGCAGCCGCGCAGCGCATAGAGGCCGGAGCCCGCAGCGAAGAGCATCATCACGACCAGCGGCGGCACGGGACCGCGCGGCGGCAGACCGTCGGGCAGGTAACCCATCAGCTCCGCTCCGAGATACTTGTAGGCTTCGGCCAGCGAGAACGGCCCGAGCAGGTTTGCGGAGAGGTCGAAGATCGCGGATTGCGGGGCGGGTGCGAGGGCCGAGATCGGGTTGATCGCAGCGGTGGGCAGGATGTTTCCGGTCAGCGCAGGCCAGACGAAGGTCAGCACCAGCCACACCACCGTCGGCACCATCAGACCCACGGTTTCGCTGCGCGCGCGCGCCGAAGCACCGATCGCGATCAGCCCGAAGGTCATCATGTAGAGCCAGCCCAGAGAGAAGAACGCAGCCAGCCGCGCCCAATCCCCTGCGGCGAGATGCACCGAAGGCAGGATGACGAGGGTCGCGGCACCCACTACGCCCGCAAGCGCGGCCAGTCCGCCGACGCCCAGAGCGAGTGCCGAGACCTTGCCTCGCGCGTAATCGAGCCGCTCCAGCGGGCGCGCGCCGATCAGCGGCAGCACGCCGGCCCGGCGGTCGGTCTCGACCATCCGGTAGCCGATCACGATGGCCGAAAAGGCGCCGATCAGGCTGATATAGATCGTGAGGTTGCGCAGCAGCGCCAGCGGCGAGCCTTGCGTAACCGGGTTTGGCGGCACCGGCTTGCCATTTGCTTCGAACCAATGCGTGGCGCTGGCGTAGATCGCGTCGACCGTCGAGGTCGCGGACCAGCCGAGATAGGCCGAGACCAGCACCAGCGCGGCGAACAGCGCGGCCACCAGCGCGATCGTCCGCTCGCGTGCAAGCGCGTCAAGCGCGTGGCGGCGCAGGATCGTGGAAGGTGTCATGCCGCGACCTCGCGATCCGGCACCACCGAGAGGTAAAGCTCCTCGAGGGCCTCTTCCGAGCCGTAGCGCGCGTTCACCGTTTCGATCGTGTCGTGGAAGACCAGCTGCCCATGCGAAAGAACGCCGATGGAGGAACACGACCGCGCCACCTCGCTCAGCAGGTGGGTGTTCATGAAGATCGTCATGCCCTGCGCGTTCAACCGCTCGAGCACCTCGCGCAGTTGGCGCACCCCCATCGGATCGAGCCCTGAGGTCGGCTCGTCGAGGAACAGGACCTGCGGACGGTGGACGATGGCCTGGGCCAAGCCGACCCGCTGGCGCATCCCCTTGGAAAAGGTCGCGATCCGGCGGTCGGCCAGATCGGTGATGCCGAGGAACTCCATCACCTCCTCGACGCGGTCGCGGGCATCCTCGATCCGCGAGAGCGCCGCGAAGAAGCGCAGGTTCTCGCGCGTGGTGAGCGTGTCGTAGAGGCGGACGTTCTCGGGCAGGTAGCCGATGGCGCGGCGCAGCGCGATGCGGTTATGCGCGAGGTCGCAGCCGGCGACGCTCGCCGTGCCGCCGCTGGGCTCCATGAGCGTCGTCAGTAGCCGGATCGTCGTGGTCTTGCCCGCGCCGTTATGGCCGAGAAATCCGAAGATCTCGCCACGTCCGATATCGAGATCGAGCGGCTGGAGCGCGGTAAAATCGCCGTAGCGCAGGGTAAGTCCCCGCGTGCTGACGGCTGGTGTGTCTGTTTGCATCTCTGGGCACCTCCTTTTGATGTTGAGAGGAAATTGCCCGTCGCGATCCGGATCGACTTCGACAGTTTCTTACAAATCGGTGAGAAGCTGGATTACCGGCTTGGCCCAGACGAAAAACCCTCCGCCCCGGACGGACGGGACGGAGGGCCACGCGGCGTACGATCTGGAAAGGGAATCAGATGCGCCTGCGTTTCACGGTCATCGCGGCGACGGTGATTGCGATGACGGCGAGGAAGCCGAGGCTGGTGGGAACGGTGCCGAAGCCCAGCCCGCCATAATCGGTCGGTTGCGAGAGAAGATCGCCGAAGGACGCACCCAGCGGGCGGGTGAAGATATAGCAGAGCCAGAACGCCCAGAGCCCGCCCAGATTGAAGGTGACATATCCCACGGTGAGCGACGCGATGATCAGCCCGAAGAGGATGCCGGTCGCGAGATAACCTATCCCGAACTGCTCGGAGATCAGATCGCCGACCGCCGTGCCGAGCGCGAAGGTGAACAGGATCGCGAGCCAGTAGAACCCTTCGCGCCGGGCGGTGTAGACCTCATGAATCGAGAGCGTGCGCTCGGAGGCGAACCACGCCGCGAAGGTCGCGCCCAGCAGGATGGTGAACCCGATCGTCGAGTCGATCAGGGGAATCCCGAGATTGTCGGTCATGTTGTCGGTGATCAGCGTCCCCACGATCGAGATCAGCACCACCGCCGACCAGTAGACTGCAGGCACGTAGCGGCGCTGCGCGAATTGCCAGCGGATCACCAAGGCGAGGATCGCGGTCATCAGAATCGTCGTCGCGGTCAGGCCGAGACCGAGATTGACGGCCAGAAAGTCGGCCGCCGTCTCGCCCATCGTCACCGCCATTAGTTTGATGAGCCAGAAGCCCGGCGTGACCTCGGGAACGCGGCTGACCGGGTTGGTCAACTCTTCGTCGGGGTAGATGAAAGTCTGTTGATAGCTCATGTTGCGCCTCAGTCGTTCAGCATTGCCAGCGCCTGCGCCGAGAACGCATCGGCGCGGGTATCGTCGTCGGCGTTGCAGCGCTCGAGCGCTTTCGCCTGAAGATCGGAGACCGCTTGCGGCGCGGTTTTGCCGCCGAGCGTATCTCGAACTTTCCCGATCATCGCCTCGCAGGGCAGCGCATGGCCGGTCTTGTCGGTCACCGCGATGCCCGCGACTTTCTGCACAGCCCCGACTTCCGAGGGCACCGGATCGGCAAGCGCGGTCTGCAAGCCGTTAAGGCTCTGCATCACGGTTTTCGAATCCGGCGACTTCGTGCGCAGCGCGGCGAAAGCCTTGTCCGCCGCACCGTCGATCATGCCCCAGGCGGAAGGATCGGCCTTGCGCAGCTTGGCCGCGTTCTTGTCCCAAAGGGTCTCCAGATCGGTGATACGTTTCTCCGCAGCGGTGAACTCGCCTTTCTTGGCAAGCATCTGTGTATCGCTCACGATCGTCTCGTAAGGGCTCATATCGCCGAGGCTTGCAGCTTGCGCCGCGGAAGCGCCCGGCCCTCCCGTATTCATGGCCATTTCGACCATTGAAAATGACGCGACCGGCAACGCGATGAGCGCGGCGGAAAGAAGCAGGTTTCGCATAAGGTCCTCATTGCTTGCGATGCATCCGCACCGATGCCGCCAGCAATCGCCTGCAGAAGGACGAAGCGTTTTGCTCCCGTCTTACGAATTTGTAAGAAATCGCACAGGCGTAGCGGGGCCGACCGTGACAATGCCGGTCCGTTATCGAAAGATGGTGCGATGAAGATCCTGATTGCCGAAGACGATGCCGAGACCGGCGACTACCTGCGCAAGGGGCTGACCGGTGAAGGTCATGCCGTCGACCTGCTCCGCGACGGGCGCGAAGCGCTGACCCAAGCCACCGCGCAGAGCTACGACCTGTTCATCTTCGACCGGATGATGCCGGGGCTCGATGGGCTGGCCCTGCTCAAGGCGTTGCGCGCCGCGCAGATCGCCACGCCCGCGATTCTGCTGACCGCGATGGGCAGCGTCGAAGATCGCGTCGCCGGGCTGCGCGCAGGGGCCGATGACTACATGGTCAAGCCTTTCGCTTTCGTCGAACTGCTCGCGCGGATCGACACGATCGCGCGCCGCCCTGCCCTCAAGGCAGAGGTGACCGAACTGGTGCAGGGCGATCTGCGCCTCGACCTGCTCGCCCGGGAGGCGTGGCGCGAAGGCCAGTGCATCGAATTGCAGCCGCGGGAATTCATGCTTCTGAAGCACTTCATGGAACGTCCCGGCCGGGTGCAGACCAAGACGATCCTGCTGGAGGCGATCTGGGACATTCATTTCGACCCGAAAAGCAGCGTCGTCGAGACTCATATCAGCCGTCTGCGCGGCAAGATCGACAAGCCTTTCGCGACCCCCTACCTAACGACGCTGCATGGGATCGGTTACGTGTTCGAGGCCTCGTGATGCGTGCATTCACTTGGTCGATGCGCTTCGCCATCGCGATCTCGACGGTCTTCGCTTTTGCCGCACTGGTTGCGGGCGGGGTCTCCTACACGCTGCAATCCAAGGAAATGAGCCGTCGCCTCGAAGGCGAGGTGCGCGCCGATACCGAGGCGCTCGCCATCTCGGCCCGCGGCGCCGACTTGCAGGACCTGAGCGAGCAGATCTCGGCGCGGATGACGACGAGTCGCGACGGCGCGAATATCGTGACCTTCGTGCCGGCCGATGGCTCCAAACCGCTTGGCAATGTTCGCGTCGCAAGCCAGTTCGAAGGGGCGCGCCATCTCGAACCAGGACCCGACGTAACGCTCCTCGATCCGCCCGGCGCGAATGTCCCCGAGGGCTATGTCACCTTCGGGATGCGGCTCCCCTCGGGCTGGCTGATGACGGGGCGCGACGATGCGTGGCTCCGCGAGCAGGGCGAAATCCTCGCCACCAGTTTCGGCTGGGGCCTCGGGCTCGCGCTTCTGCTGTCGATCAGCTTCGCGGTCTTCATCGCGCGCCGCAACGAGGTGCGCATCGACCGGATGGAGCAGGTCCTGCACGCGGTGGGCGAAGGTCGCCACGGGTTACGTATCCGCGACGAAGGCGATGACGACGTGGCGCGTCTTGCGCAAAGCGTGGATCAGGCGCTCGATCAACTGGAGGCGGGGATCGCGTCGATCCGGCAGGTCTCGACCGATGTCGCCCATGACCTGCGCGCGCCGCTCGCCCGACTGCGGCTGCGGCTGGAGCCGGTGGCGCTGGATTCGTCGCTGCCGCTGGCGCAGCGCGGCGAAATCGGAAAAGCGCTGAGCGATCTCGATCAGGTCTCGGAAACCTTCGACGCGATCCTGCGCCTGTCCCGGATGCAAGCCGGAATGGTCGAGATCACGCGCGCCTCGATCGACCTCACGCAGCTCTGTCAGGACGTGGCGGAGATGCTCGGCGCTGGCGCGGAGGATGCAGGGCAGGAACTGGCGCTCGATCTGCCCGAAGACGTCCGGATCGAAGGCGACCGCGAGCTTCTGTTCCAGGCGCTCGTGAACCTCGTGGACAACGCGCTTCGCTACAGCCCGTCCCCGGCACGGGTCTCGATCGGCGTGCATGAGACCCGCCATCACATCACATTGAGCGTCACCGATAACGGCCCCGGTATCCCGGATCGAGATCTGGCACGGGTGCGCGAACGTTTCGTGCGCCTCGACCGGAGCCGAAACACGCAGGGCAGCGGATTGGGCCTGAGCCTCGTCGACGCCATCGCCCAGATTCACGGCGGTGAGCTGCGCCTGCAGAACCTCGAGCGCGGTCTGCGAGTGGACATACGCTTTCCGAAACCTTGATGCCTCTCGCTGCGAGCAAATTCCGCCCCCCCGGGCAGGCAAAAGGGGCGATCAATCACCCGCTCTCTCGGGCCTCTGAGCGATGAGCGCGCGTGGTTCTGGAAATGGGGTCACGCTCCTATCGCAACTTTATGCCTGACCGGCAGGATACATATTCAATTTTTGGAACATGAACCGCCCCCCGCGCATTCCTTCCGCAATCCCGAACGGACGGAAATTCGGAGGCAGATGACATGACCATGCGTTTTGAACAGATTCTCGCGGAAGGGATCGCCCAGTGCTCCTACCTGTTGGGCGACACTGGCAGCGGCACCGCCGCCGTCGTCGATCCCCGCCCCGATTGCGATATCTATATCGAGCGCGCGAAGGCGCTCGGCCTGACGATCACCCATGTATTCGAGACCCATATCCACGCCGACTTCCTGTCAGGCGCGCGCGAATTGGTGGACCGGCTGGATGGAGAACCCAAGCTTTGCGTCAGCGTCGAGGGCGGCGCCGCATATGATTTCGAGCATGAGGGCATCCGCGACGGCGACAAGTTCAGCTTCGGGCAACTCACGCTCGAGACGCGGCACACCCCGGGTCACACGCCCGAACACGTCTCCTTCCTGCTCTACGAGAAGGACAATGACGACCCCTGGGGCGTGCTCAGCGGGGATTCCTTCTTCGTGGATTCGGTCGGCCGCCCCGACCTCCTGGGCGACGACAAGACCGAGGAACTGACCGAGGCGCTGTTCCGCACCACGCAGGATTTCTACATGCAGCTGCCCGAGGGCGTTCTGGTCTATCCCTGCCACGGCGCGGGCTCGGCCTGCGGGCCGAATATCGGCGACCGGATGTCGACCAGCATCGCCTATGAGAAAGCCCATAACCAATATGCCCGGATCACCGATCTCGAGGCCTTCAAGGAGGCGATGACGAAGGACGCTCCGCCCGTGCCCACGCATTACCCGCGCCTCAAGAAGGTCAATGCGGCGGGCCCCGAGGTAATGCACGGGTTGCCGCGCTGCATCGGCAAGACCCCGGAGGAGTTCGAGGCGCTTATCGCCGACAAGGACGTGCAACTGGTCGATATCCGCGACATGCTCGCCTTCGGCGGCGGCTTCATCGAAGGCTCGCTCAATATCGGTCTGCAGCCGATCCTGTCGGTCTGGGCCGGATGGATGCTCGATCCCGACAAACCGATTGCGCTTGTTAGCGAAACGAGTGCCGAGATCGACGAGGCCGTGCTGCGGCTCTGGCGCGTCGGCTTCACGAAATTCGCGGGCTACCTGAACGGTGGCATCGCCGCGTGGCGCACCTCCGGGCGACCGCTTGCGCATATCCCGCAGGTCACCGTGCAGGAACTGAAGGGCAGCGATCTGACCCCGCTCGACGTGCGTAAGGACGAGGAGTGGGACGGCGGCCGTATCCCCGGCGCGCTCCACCATTTCCTCGGCACGCTCGAAGACGAGATGGACGAACTCGACCGTTCCACCGACTATGCGGTGTATTGTCAGGGCGGCTACCGCGCCAGCGTCGCTGCGAGCCTGCTGCACCGCGCGGGTTTCAAGAACGTCTCCGCGGTGCCGGGCAGCTTCGGCGCATGGTCCGCGCAGGACTACCCGGTCGAATCCTGAACCGCTCAACATCAGAGGATCCAAGACAATGAGCTACACCATCGACAAACGCCTCACCAATACCACACTGGAAGAGGCCGACACCCGGACGCGCGAGGCCCTCAAGGAGCAGGGCTTCGGCGTGCTCACCGAGATCGACGTGCAGGCCACGATGAAGAAGAAGCTGGATGAGGACATGGCCGGCTACATGATCCTCGGCGCCTGCAACCCGAAGATGGCACATCAGGCGATCCAGCTGGAGCCGAACGTCGGCGCGATGCTGCCCTGCAACGTCATTTTGCGGCAGGACGGCGCGGATATCCTCGTCTGCGCGATCGACCCGGCGGCCTCGATGATGGCGATCGACAACCCCCGGCTGAAATCAGTCGCAGGCGACGTGCGCGACATGCTGGCAAAGGCGATCGAGGCGATTTGAACTGAACCGGCCCGGCGGCGGACCACTGTCCGCTGCCGGACCTTCGGGTCGCCCCCCCGGGCGCCCCTTGCATTTCAGGCCCGTTTCGCGGGATACGACGGCCCGACGACCTCGCTGAGAGGTCAAGCCAAGCGAAGGCCAGTATGCCCCGGACCGACCGCCTCAAGACCGACTGTTCCCAATGCGCGGCGCTTTGTTGCGTGGTGCTGTCCTTCGACAAGGGCAAGGATTTCGCCTTCAGCAAGAACCCCGGAGAACCCTGCCGGAACCTTTGCGGGCACAATTGCTCGATTCACGACAAACTGACCCAGAAAGGCATGGCAGGCTGCGTCGCCTATGATTGCCTCGGCTCCGGCAATCGGGTCGTGCAGGAGGTCTTCGGCGGCCAGTCGTGGCAGGAAGAACCGCGTCTGGCAGCGGTGATGATGGAAGCCTTCTCCGCCATGTGCGAGGTCCACAAGCGGATCGACCTGCTGCGCGCTGCCGAGACCCTGTCGCTGGGACCGGACGACGAACGCAAACGCCGCGACTTCCTCGACCATCTCGAAGAGCATCAATGGACTGGCCCCGAACTCAACGAATTCGAATTCGGTCTGGCGCTGGAGATTGATCTCTTCGTCCACGGCCTCAGCGCGTGACGCCCGACGAACGGAAACGTCGCCTTCGACCGGTGAGGCGCGAACACCACGCGGACGCCCTCAACTCTCCCTCAGCCTCGACAAATTTTGACTGCCTGAAGAAGCTGTGATCTGATCCGGGACGGGTGACGCGCCCAATCTGTTTGAAGAGGCCGAGCGTGCAGCCTGCCTTTCGCACCGAAGCATTGTCGAAAACCTATGGCGAGGGACCAGCCGCGGTCCACGCCCTCAAAGACGTGACCCTGGAAATTCCGCGCAGCGAGGTCGTCGTGCTGCTCGGACCTTCGGGCAGCGGCAAATCCACCTTTCTCAACATCATCGGTGGGCTCGACAGACCAAGCTCGGGCCGGGCGTGGTTCGGCGATCAGAACCTGACCGAAATGTCCGACCGGGCGCTGACGCAATACCGGCGCAGCCATGTCGGTTTCGTCTTCCAGTTCTACAACCTGATGCCCAGCCTCACCGCGCGCGAGAATGTCGATCTGGTGACCGAGATTTCGCACGATCCGATGGACGCGGGCGAAGCGCTGCGGCTGGTCGGGCTGGAGGGACGACTCGACCATTTCCCGGCGCAGATGTCAGGCGGCGAGCAGCAGCGCGTCGCCATTGCGCGGGCCATCGCGAAGCGTCCGGCGGTGCTGTTTTGCGACGAGCCGACCGGGGCGCTCGACAGTGTGACGGGGCGGCGCGTGCTGCAGGTGCTCAACGATGTGAATCGCGAGCTGGGCACGACCGTTCTGATCGTCACCCATGCGGCGGCGACGGCGGCGATGGCGCATCGCGTACTGCATTTCACCGATGGCCAGCTGCGCGAGACGATCGTCAACGAGACCCGCGCCGATCCCGCCGAGATCGAATGGTAAGCCGATGGCCCTGACCGTTCTCCATCGCAAGCTCTTCCGCGACCTCTGGCGAATCCGGGCGCAGGCGCTGGCGATCTCGGCGGTCGTCGCTCTGGGCGTGATGGTACAGGTGATGATGGCGGGGCTGACCGATACGCTCACCGTCACCCGCGACGCCTATTTCGAGCGGCACCGGCTTGCGCAGGTCTTCGAGCCGCTCACCCGCGCGCCCAGCTCGATGATGGAACAAGTCAACGCGATTCCCGGCGTGCTGGCCGCCGAAGGGCGGGTCAGCGGTTTCGGCCGGATCGACGCGGACGGGGGCGAGCCGATACAGGCGCGTGTCCTGTCGCTACCCGGCCCCGCAGGCCTCAACGGTATCCTGATGACGGCGGGGCGGAAGCCGATCGCGGGGCGCAGCGACGAGGTCGTGCTGCTCGACACATTCGCAGCCGCGCGCGGGATCGCGCTTGGCGATACGCTCGGCGTCACCGTCGAGGGCCGTCACCAGCGCTTGCAGGTCGTCGGTTTCGCCCGCGCGCCGGAGTTCCTGTTCATGCCCGCGCCGGGCGAATTCTTTCCCAACGACGGTCGCTTCGCCGTGATCTGGATGGAGCGCAAGGCAGCGGCCGCCGTGCTCGATCTCGACGGGGCGTTCAACGAGGTGCTGGCGCTCACCACGCGCGAGCGGCCGCGCAAGGCGGTGCTCGCCGATCTCGACAGGCTGATGGCGCCCTATGGCGGCGGCGCGGGCTTCGTTCAGGATCAGCAGACCTCTGCGCGCTTCATCGAGGAAGAACTAAAGGGCCTGCGCCAGTCGCGGCTGTTCCTGCCACCGATCTTTCTCGCAGTTGCGGCCTTCCTGCTCAACGTGACGATCACACGTATCGTGCAGGCCGAGCGGCGCGAGATCGGGCTGATGAAAGCCTTCGGTCACAGCGGGGCGGAGATCGCAGGGCATTACCTCGAAATGGCACTGATGATCGCCTTCGCCGGCGCGCTGCTCGGATCGGCTCTGGGCGTGATGCTTGGGCGGTCTCTGACCGGTCTCTACATGGAATTCTACAAATTCCCCTACCTCGTCTTCTCGATGCATCCCGGCCCCTTCGCCGGGGGCCTCGCCTTCTCCCTGATCGCCGCCGCGCTCGGGGCGGCGATCGCGTTGCGCACGGTGTTCCGCCTGACGCCCGCCGAGGCGATGCGCCCCCCGGCCCCGGCCGATTTTACCCATGGCAGGGTCGGCTTCCTCGCGATCGTCACGAAATTCCTCGACCAGCCTGGGCGGATGATCCTGCGTCAGATCACGCGGCAACCTGTACGCAGCCTCGGCACCATCGCGGGCGTGGCCGCGGGCCTCGCGCTGAACATGGCGATGCTGATGATCTATTCGGGCTTCGATCACACGATGGACGTCACCTTCGGCTTTGCCGACCGCTCCGACGCGACGGTGAGCTTCATCCACCCCGTCTCGCGCGATGGGACACATGAGATTGCGCACCTTCCCGGCGTGCTGGAGGCCGAGCCGACGCGCTACGTGCCGGTCCTCTTCCGCAACGGCGTCATCACCCATCGCGGCGAACTGACCGGCCTGTCGGAGGATGCGCAGCTCAATCGCGCGCTGCGGCCCGATCTGGAGCCGATCGCCCTGCCCGCGCAGGGCGTCGTGATCTCGCGGGGGCTCGCGGATGTGCTGAAACTTCAGCCGGGCGAAAACCTCACCGCCGAAGTCACCGAGGGCCGCAAGCGGACCCTCTCGCTGCCCGTCGCTGCGATCTCCGACACATTGCTGGGCGCTCCGGCCTATATGCGCCTCGACTCGCTGACCCGGGCCGTGGGCGAGGCGGACCGGATCACCTCGGTCTCGATCCGCACCGAAGGCGCCCCGTCGCCAGAGCTTCTGCACGAGCTGCGCGAGCGCCCCAAGGTCGCGGGCGTCTCGATAAAATCCGACAGTCTCGCCGCGTTCCGGGAGATTGCCGACGAGGGCGCGGGGCAGATGCGTTTCGTCTTCGGCGCGATCGCCTTCGTGCTGAGCTTCGGCATCGTTTACAACGCCGCGCGCAACGCCTTCTCCGAACGTGCGCATGAGTTGGCGAGCCTGCGAGTGCTGGGCTTCACCCGCGGGGAAGTGACGCTGATCCTCGCCGGAGAGATCACTGTACTCGTGGCCTGTGCGCTCCCGGTCGGGATCTGGTTCGGCTGGACACTCGCCCAGTTGATCGCGCGGGTTTTCTCCAATGAACTCTACCGGGTCAGCGTCAGCTTCGATCTACCCAGCATCGCGACCGCGGTGCTGGTCGTAGTCTCGGCGACGCTGGCCTCGATCCTGATGTTGCGCCGCGCGCTGGATCGGTTGAACATGATCTCGGCGCTCAAGGCGAGGGACTGACCCGTGACACCAAAACCCCGAACCAGATGGCTCATTCTCATCCTGATCGGCCTGATCGCGGCGGGCGCTATCGCCGCGCTGCTCTGGCCGCAGCCGCAGACCGTCGACATGGGCGAGGTTACGCGCGGTCCGATGAAGCTCGTCATTGAAGATGATGGCCGGACCCGCGTCAGCGAAAGCTACACGGTCTCGACCCCGGTCAGCGGCAGGCTACAGCGGCTCGATATCCATGTCGGCGATCATGTCGTCGCGAACGAGACAGTCGTCGCCCGGATGCGCCCCGCCCTACCCGCCGTTCTGGATGCCCGCAGCCGGGCACAGGCAGAGGCCGCGCTCGCCGAAGCGCAGGCCGCGCTCAGCGCGGCTCAAGGCGATTACCGCGCCGCCGTCGCGATGCGCGAACAGGCCGATAGCGATCTCGCGCGGTCACAGAGGCTCGCGCTTTCCGGCACGATCAGCCAGTCCAAGCTGGACCGCGATCAGATCAACGCCGATTACGCCGCCGCACAGGAAGCCGCCGCGAAAGCCGCCATCGCGATGCGCGAGGCGGCGCTGGCCTCCGCAAAATCCGTGCTGCAGAACGATGCCGCCGCGAGCAACAGCGACGGGGCCGAGCCGATCCCCCTTTATGCCCCCGCGACCGGAACCGTGCTGCAAATCCTGCAGGAGAACGAGACCGTGCTCTCGGCCGGCTCCCCGATCATGGAAATCGGCGACATCTCGGAGGGGCTCGAGGTGGTGGCCGATCTTCTGTCGCGCGACGCGGTGCGCGTACGCCTAGGCGATCCGGTGGAGATTACCGATTGGGGCGGGCCGGACGTGCTGGAAGGCAAGGTGGTCCGCATCGACCCGTCAGGCACCACGAAGGTTTCGGCCTTGGGCGTCGAGGAACAGCGGGTGGGCGTGGTCATCGCCTTCACCGGCGATGCCGCGCAACGGGCGGGGCTGGGCCATGGTTTTCAGGTGACCGCGCGGATCGTCGTCTGGCAAAACCCCGATGCGCTGCGGGTGCCGTCGAGCGCGCTATTCCGGCGCGGCACCGGCTGGGCTGTCTTCAAGGTCGAAGACGGGCGCGCGCGGGAAGTGAACGTGGAAGTCGGGACCGATAACGGCACCTATGCCGAGCTTCAGGACGGTCTGAGCGAAGGCGACCGTGTCGTGCTCTATCCGGTCGAAACGCTGGAAGATGGCGCGCCGGTGGAGGCAAGGTCCGGCGGCTGAAGTCTCCGCAGCGGACCATTGATTCCCTCGCGCGACCGACCGGATGGCCGGCCAGCCATTCAACTGCCCTGTCTCATCCCGGCGCCGCGATCCCTGCGAGCTTTCGCATATGCCACGCAAGCGCCTGGTTCGAACTGAGCACCGGCGTCCCGAGCTCCGCTCTCAACCCCGGCAAGATCCCCTGCGTGCGCAGGTTGGTGCAGGACAGGAAAATCCCGTCCAGACGCGCCTGCCCCGCAAGGCTCCGCGCAGCCTCCGCGATAGAGGCCGGGTCGATCCGCGCCACCCGTGCTTCCGCTTCCTCGCCGAAAGACAGCGTCGCGGGGACGGTGATCCCTTCAGCGACGAAGGCCCCCCGCAAAGGCTCCGCGACCGAAGCGACATAGGGCGAGACGATCCCCACCCGCTCCAGCCCCAAATCCGCAATCGCGGCCAACGCGGCGCTCAGCGGATCGGTCACATGCCGCGTCGTGACGCCCGCCATGACATTCGCCCGCACCTCGTCTGAGCCGATCAGCGCCGCGCCAGAGGTGCAGCCATAACCCACCACATCGAACTTCGCCGCAGGTGGCAGCAGCGACGCAGCACCGCTCAGGGCGCGCTCCATCTCTGCAATGCTCGACGGGGTCAGGTCGTCGCCGGAATGAACGCGCGTGACATGCATCCGCGCGTCGTCCGGCGGGATGTAGCGGCGGAACTCGTCCTCGATGGTCTCGTCCACGCGCAGCACGATCAGCCCCATCGTGGGCGTGGCGTCTTCGCGAAGACGATAGGGGAAAACGGCCATCAGCTCAGCTCCGGCAGGGTTTCGGGGGCGCGCGGCGACAGCAGCTCCGCCCCGGTCGCACGCAGGACGATGTTTTCCTCGTGGACCAGCAGGCGGCGCGGACCATCCGCAGTCTCGACCCACGCGCCGGGTTCGAGCGTCAGCACCATGCCCTCGCGCAGTTCGGTGTCGTCGCGCGGGGTGAAGGAGGGCCATTCGGTCAGCGTGATCCCCAGCCCATGGCCCAGGCGTCCGCTGCCCGCCTCAATACCGCGCGCCGCCAGCCCCTCGACCAGCAGACGATGCGCATCATGCGCCCGCATGCCGGGCCGCAGCAGCGCCATCGCCGCCTCGGTCACCTCCCAGAGCGCGGCATGGGTGCGCCGCACCGGATCCGACGCCGGACCGACCGAGAAATTGCGATCGAAATCGCAGAAATACCCGTCGCGCACCGCGCCGGTATCCAGCATCAGCACATCGCCCGCTTGCAGCGGCGCGGGACCGGCGGGCGAGATCACATCCTCATAGCCCGACGGTCCCGACGCCCCGGCGACATAGCTGACCCAATCGGCTCCTTCCTCCAGCAGCGCCGATTGGAAGGCGCGGAAGATACCGTCGAGCGGGTGCCCCTGCCCCGCGAATTCCGGCACCCGCGCGAAAGCGCGACCCGCGATGGCGCAGGCCCTGCGGATCTTCTCGATCTCCGCCGCGCTCTTGATCTCACGCACCCGCTGGATCGCGGCGGTGCCGTCGATGAAGCGGCGCGGCGCGATACGCTCCCCAAGCCGCGCGTAATCCGCGAGCGGCATCCGCAGCTGCGTCTCCAACCCCATCGGAACCCCGATCCGCGCGCTCTCGGGCAGCAGATCACAGAGCGTCTCGGCAAGCAGGCTCACGCCGTCATCCCTCGGATCGGGCGCCTCCCATGTCCGGATCTGCGTCATCCAGGTGCGGCCCATCAGTTCCGCCCCGATCGAGGGGATCACCGCGACCGGCGCACCGCTGGCCGGAACGATCACGAACCACGGGCGCGCGGGGCTTTCCCAGAACCGGGTCAGAAAGCCTGTGACGTAGAAGATATCCGCAGCCGAGGTCAGGAACAGCGCATCCAGATCCTGTGCGCTCATCTCGGCCTGAAGGCGAGCGACGCGGGTGCGAAACTCCTCGGCCGGAAAGATGAGCGAGCGCTCAGCCATCTTCGGGGCCTTCGCTGAGGATCGCGAGAACGCGCGCCTCCGGTCCCAGCGACAGCCCGGCAAGCAGAGCCGCCAGCCCGGCGCCGCCCGAAGGCGTCGTGGCCAGCCCGTGCGCGGCGAGGATATCGACGCCGGACTGCGCCTCGGCTTCGGTGATCGTGGCGAAGCGATCCGCATCGCGCGACAAACCCGCCAGCGCCACCATCGAAGGTGTCTTGCAATCGAGCCGCCCCATCGCCGAGACCGGCCCTTGCGTGGTCACCAGATGGCCTGCGCGAATGCTCTCGATCAGCGCGGGCGCTGCATCAGGTTCGACCACGATGATCTGAGGCGCATCGCCCCAGACAAGCCGCGCATGAGCCGCGACGGCTGCCGCGAGACCACCAACGCCCGCCTGCAGCAGAATATGGGTGGGCGGCGCTTGGATCTGCGCGACGGCCTCCGCCGCAAGCTGGGTGTAACCCTCCATCACCCGCAGCGGCAGATCGACATAGCCCTCCCACGAGCTGTCCGACAAAAGGGTCCAGCCATTCTCGGCAGCCGCCTGCTCGGCGGCTTGCATGCTGGCCTCGTATTCCGCACCCACCCGGACGACCTCCGCCCCGCGTGCCTCCAACCGCGCGGCGAAGGCCTCAGGCACGGTCTCGGCCAGATAGATGATCGCGCGGGCGCCGAATATCCGCGCTCCTGCCGCGACTGACAGGCCATGATTGCCTGCGCTGGCCGCGACATAGGTCTCGCCGGCGAGAGCTGTCTGAAGATCGTCGCCCTCCGCTCGCGCCGCAGCCTCCCGGGCGATCGCATGGACCGCGCCCAGCGCTTTGAAGCTGCCGAGCCCCATGCGCTCACGCTCGTCCTTGATCCAGACCTCACCGACCCCGGCAAGCCGCGCGATCTCGGGCGCCGCGCGCAGCGGGGTCTCGTGATGTGCCGGACAGCGCGCAAGCAGGCTGGCCACGCCCGCCGCATCGGCAATTGGCATGACGCCGTCCGGGTCGAGCCCGTCGCCGCGCCAAGGGTTGTCTATCGTGATCGGCATGTCGGAGCCTCGCTGCGATGGAACCAAGCCCATAAGGCAACGAGACGTCGACGCACGCAATGGCCTTTTCGGAAAGGCCATTGCGCGACATCGTGAGGCGCGTCAGTCGGCCTCTTTCACCGCCGAGAGGAATTGCTGCGTGCGCTCTTTCTGCGGATTGCCGAACAAATCGTCGGGGGCGCCCTGCTCTTCGATCTTGCCGTCGTAGAAGAAGCAGACCCGATCCGAGATGTCCTTCGCGAAGCCCATCTGGTGCGTCACCATCAGCATCGTCAGATTGTGCTTCTCCACCAGCGAGCGGATCACGTTCGTCACCTCGCCGATCACCTCCGGGTCGAGCGCGGAGGTCACCTCGTCGAACAGCATCACCTTGGGCCGCATCGCCAGCGCGCGTGCGATCGCGACGCGCTGCTGTTGACCGCCCGAGAGCCGCGAGGGGTGCTGGTCGCGCTTGTCGGACATGCCCACAAGCTCCAGCAGTTCCTCGGCCCGTTCGCGCGCCTCGGCCTTCTTCATGCCCAGCACCTGCACCGGGCCCTCCATACAGTTCTCCAGCGCGGTCATGTGCGGGAAAAGGTTGAAATGCTGGAAACACATGCCGATCTGGCTGCGCGCCTTGCGCAGATACTTGCGGTCCGCGGGCACCAGCTTCCCGTTCTTCTCCATATGGGTCAGCGGCTTGCCGTCCACGTAGATCACGCCCTCGTTGATCGTCTCGAGCGTCATCAGCATCCGCAGCACGGTCGTCTTGCCCGAGCCGGAGGGGCCGATGATCGTGACCATTTCCCCCTCGGCCACATCGAGATCGAGCTGGTCGAGCACCACCAGATCGCCATAGCGTTTGGTGACTTTCAGGAACCGCACCATCGGCACGTCGTCGCCCGTCAGTTCGAGCGGATAGTTCGAAAGATCTTCCATCATTTCAATCCGAGTTTACGCCGCACGCGATCCTCGAAGACGCGGATCAGGGCAGCGGTGGGAAGCGAGATGGCGAGGAAGATAACCCCCACCAGCGTATAGGGTTCGAGATAGCGATAGCTCGACGAGCCGATCGCGTTCGCTGTGTGCATCAGTTCGGCCACCCCGATCACCGAGAGCATCGGCGTGTCCTTGAAGATCCCCACGAGGTAGTTGCCCATCCCCGCCAGCGCGGGCGGGATGGCCTGTGGGATCACGATCCGCCAATAGGTATCGCGGGTCGACATGTTCAGCGCGGTGCAAGCCTCCCATTGGCCCTTCGGCACCGCGTCGAGACCGCCGCGATAGACCTCCGACAGGTAGGCCGAATAGTGCAGACCGATCGCGATCATGCCCGCCGTCCACGGCCCCAGCTTCAGGCCGAATTGCGGACCGACGTAATAGACGAAGAAGATCTGCAGGATCAGCGGGGTCGAGCGGATGAACTCGATGAATTCGCGAACGACCTTGGTCAGCGCCCAGTAGGGCGTCCGCTGCGCCAGCGCGAAGACCATGCCCAGCACAACCGCGATCGCATAGCCCAGCCCCGCCGCCATCAGCGTGTTGAGCGTCGCATGCATCAGCTTGGGCAGGATTTCCCAAGTGAATTCCCAGTTCCAGTTGAACCCCATGGATCAGGCCCTCCCCAGCTTGCGCCGCATGACCAGCTCGAGCCAGCGCATGAACGGCGTCACGATGAAGCGCGCGAAGATGTAGTACACGATCAGCGCCGTCCCGAAGGTCTGCGCCGAGAGGAAGGTCGAGCCATTGATCTGCTTCGCCTCGAACATCAGGTCCGACACGGAGATCAGCGCGACCAGCGCGGTGTTCTTCAGCAGTTCGATCAGCAGGTTGCCCCACGGCGGCAGCATGTTGACGAACGCCTGCGGCAGGATGATCCGCCACATCCGCTTCATCGGGCTCATCGACAGCGCATAGGCCGCCTCCCATTGCCCTTTCGGCACGGATTGGATGCCGCCGCGCACCAGCTCGGCGCCGTATGCCCCGAGGTTCATCCCCACCGCGACGAAACCCGCGGTGAATTTCGGCAGCGTCAGTCCGAACAGCGGCAGCACGAAGAAGATCCAGTAGAGCTGGACCAGCAGCGAGGTGCCGCGGAAAATTTCGATATAAACGACGGCGATGCCCCGGATCAGCCCGTTGCGCGAGAGCTTCATCAGCCCTGCGACGAGCGCGATGACGATCGCCAGAGCGGAGGCCAGAAAGAACTGCCCCGCCGTTACGAGCGTGCCGTCCCAGAAGCGCGGCCCGTACTCTTTCAAGAATTCTATGTAGCTCATTCCCGTCCCGCCCCGGCGGTGAATGTCAAAATGGACGGGCCATGCACAGGCCCGTCCATGTCTTCAGCATTTGCGCTTAGCGCATCTTGCAGACTTCAGCCGAGGTCTTGTCGCCCGGCAGGTTGCCTTTCGAGTAGCCGTACTCGCCGACCGCTTTCATCATCGCGTCCGAACCGAGATACTTCTTCTGGGCTTCGTTGAACTTGTCGACGAAGTCCTGATCCGCTTTGCGGAAGCCGATGCCGACCCAGTTCTGGGTCCATTCAGGCAGCTGGCTCACGTCCGACACCTCGACCGCGCCGTCCGATTGATCGGCAAGGTTCTGCGCGGTGAAGTAGGTCACGCCACCTGCATCCGCGCGGCCCGCTTTCACGGCGGCGAGGATTTCGGTCGGGCCCGGCACGGTCATCACGTTGCTATCCGGGATACCGCCCTTCTTGGCGGACTCCACCTGGTTATAGCCCGCGCCCGTCACGAAGGTCGCGCCAGCCTTGGCGATCTGTTCGTAGTTGTTCAGGTTCTTCGGGTTGCCCTTGGGCACGATGAACGCATCGCCGACTTTCGCCATCGGCTCGGAGAAGGCAACGTTCTGGCAGCGCGAGTTGAGGATGTAGAGACCGCCGGTGACCATGTCGAAGCGGTTCGCGTTGAGGCCCGGGATCAACCCGCCCCAATCGGTCACGACGGGGGTGATGTTGTCATAGCCCATCTCGTGGAGCACACCCAGAACATAGGCGTTCACGAAGCCCAGCGGCTTGTTGTTTTCGCCCGGGTAGGCCCACGGAACTTCGTTCGCGAAGCCGATGCGGATCGGCTCGCCCGAATTGATACGGTCCATCAGGGGGCCAGCGAGTGCGGCGCTTGCGCTCAGCGCGATGCCGATGCCGGCGGCGGCGACAGATTTCAAGATCGATTTCATGCGTCTCTCCCGTTGGTTCTTGTTGACGGGAAGCCCAAGCCTCCCGTGATTGATGTACACAACACCTATGAGTTTCTCCGGAGTGTCAAGCAGATCGCATTGATTATACTGGGGCAAAAAGCAGATGTCGTAGGCCGATAAAGAGCTAAACGCATATGTTGTGCACCAATGCCGGAGCTTTGAGCATTGAACGCGCATGTGTGTGCGCCGGTTCCGCCGAAGGCCGTCGTTTCGTGCCGATTGCGCCGCCCGGCTCTCCGCAATATCTGCGGCTGAAACGCCCCCTTGGGGGATGACGCGGCCAAGCGGATTGACCTGCGCGCCTCCGCCGCCGATCATGGCTTTGCGCGAACAGACGACAGAACTCTATGGACGACATCTCCATGATCCCCCGGCAAACCGATCCGGAGCGGCTCCGCGCCCGCGACCGCTACGATCTCATTCACGACGAAATTCGCAGCCGCATCTGCCTGCTCGATTACCCGCCGGGAATGCGCTTGTCAGAGACCGCGCTCGCGTCAGAATTCGGCATCTCGCGGACTCCGCTGCGTCGGGTGCTGGCGCGGCTCGAGGACGAGGGGATGCTGCGCTCCATGCATGGGGTCGGCACCTTCGTCACCGATGTTGATTACACCGAGCTTGGGCAGGTCTTCCGGCTGCGGCGCGAACTCGCCGTGCTGCAGACGAGCCTCGATCCGGTGCCGCCCAGCGCCGCGCTGATCGCGCGTTTCGTCACCTTTCAGGAGCGCGGCCGCGAACTGGTCGATGCACCCACCGCCAGGGCCTTCTCGGAGCTCGACCGCGACACCTTCCTCGCCTTGTTGGAGCTGACCGCGAATGCACCGCTCCGGACGATGTCGGCGGCGCTGTATTTCCGCACGGCGCGGATCTGGCTACAGCAGGTCACGGCTTCGCAGATCGACCTGATGCAGGAAATCGAGATCTACAACAACGAGCTGCGCGACATGCTGCGCGCGCTGCGGCTCGGCGATCTCGACGCGCTCGGCCATATGAGGCGCGGCCACATCTCGATGAGCTTCGCGCGGATGCCGGCATTGGTCAAAGCGTCCTGAAGGATTGTCCCCCTTTCACTGCGACGTGACGCGGGCGAAGGAAACCGGGCAGACGCTCCGGGGTTCGGGTTCTGAAGGCCAGCCCGACAGGACCGTCAATGCTGAAACGATTGCTCGAATGCCATCGCGCGCCCCATCGCCTGCCGGAGCTTCCGAGCCTTCGGCAAGTTCTGGCCACGACGGCGGGTAGCTTCCTCGGCATCGCCATCCTTTCCGGGCTCACCCGTCACGCCGGGGTCGACCTGCTGATGGCGCCCTTCGGCGCGACCTGTGTGCTGCTCTTCGCGACGCCCGACACGGCGCTCGCCCAACCGCGCAACGTCATCGGCGGGCATGTTCTCGCAAGCGCCATCGGGCTTACGGCGCAGCACCTTGCCGATCTGCACGGGGCGATCGGTCTGGCAGCCGTGGTGACGATCGCCATCGTCGCGATGCAACTGACCCGCACAGTCCACGCGCCCGCAGGGGCCGATCCGCTGGTGATCCTTCTCAAGGGCCACACGCTCGGCTGGAGCTTTCTTCTGACGCCGGTGCTGACGGGCGCCGTGATCCTCGTGCTTCTGGCCTACCTCGTGAACAATGCGCGCAACACCGAGAAATGGCCCCGCTACTGGATCTGAGCGGCGCGAGAGCACACGCACGCACACGGTTTTTTCAAGGAACTGGGGGGCGGCGCGTCCGTTCGATCCCTGAGAGGGGCGCGATATATCTCCGGGGCGACGCCCGGAAAACCGTCAAAGGACAGGCATTGCATGACCGAACGCACCGATCCCGATTCCGGCACATCCTCGAAGACCCAGCCCGATCCGAACAGCCCGCCGCTGCGCTTTCTGGAGGGCCGGCGCGGCTATCTCCCGATTGCCGATTACGCGGTGATCGGGGATACGCGCACGGCGGCGCTGGTGGCCCGGGACGGCGCGATCGACTGGTTCTGCGGGCCGGATTTCGACGGCGACCCGCTCTTCGGGCGGCTGCTCGACCAGTTTCGCGGCGGGACCTTCTATGTCGGTCCGGTGCCGGATCCAGATCGTCAGACGACCGCCCGACGCGTCTATGAAGATTACGGCCCGATCCTGACCACCACCCACGCGTCCGAGGCGGGCGGCCTCAAGGTCACCGACTTCATGAACCTGCCGGACTCGCTCGAAGAAGCGGCGAGCTTCGGGCGCTCGGTCGTGCGTCTTTTCGAGGCCACCGAAGGCGCGGCAGACGTCGAAATCTGCATCGCACCGCGCTGCAACTACGCGCTGAGCACACCCGAGTTCATCCGGCGCGGCCCGGGCAGCTGGCAGTTTACCCAAGACGGCGACATCATCCTGATCGACAGCTCGATAGAACTGGAGATCGAAGGCTCCGGCCGGTTGAACGGGCGCGGTACCCTCGCCACCGGGGAACGCGGCTATGTTACCCTCACCGTGACGCAAGGCGGGCACGGCCATGTCGGCGGAATGCAGGCGGCGCAAGAGGCGCTCGCCTCAACTCGTGAGGCTTGGCGCAAGCGGCAGTCCAAGACGGATTTCGGCGACGGGCCTTTTTCCGGAGCGCTCAAACGCTCGCTACTGGCGCTGCAGCTTCTGATCCACGCCCCCACCGGCGCAGTGATCGCCTCGCCGACGATGGGGCTGCCGGAAGTGATCGGCGGCATCCGCAATTACGACTACCGCTATTGCTGGCTTCGCGACGCCTATTTCGTGCTCCACGCCTTTCTCGATCAGGGCCTCACCGACGAGGCCGACGCCTTCTTCCGCTGGCTGATGGCAGCAACACGCGAAACGGCGCCGGAACTTGGGACGCTCTACACGGTGCGGGGCGACAGCAACGTCTCGATCTCGAGCTTGCAGACGCTCGAGGGTTATCGCCGCTCGGCCCCGGTGCAGCTGGGTAACGGCGCGGCGACACAGCTGCAACTCGACGCCTATGGCTCGATGATCATGGCCGCGCGCGCCTATGTCGAGGCCGGCGGCGAGCTGCATCCGGGCGAAGGCATCCGGCTCGCGAATTTCGCCGATGTCGTGGTCTCGCAATGGACGCGGCCCGATAACGGAATCTGGGAAATGCCCAATCCGCGCCGACACCACACTTATTCCAAGGCGATGTGCTGGGGCGCGCTGGATGGGGTGATCTCGCTGGCCGAGAACGGCGTGATCAATGCCGACACGCGGCTGTGGAAGGCGGAGCGCGCCGCGATCGAAGCCCTGATCCGGGAAGAGGCCTGGAACGAGGAGATCGGCGCTTTCACCGGTGCGATCGGCGAGGAATGGCTCGATTCGAGCGTTCTGCTGATGCCGCGTATCGGGGTGATCCCCGCAGACGACCCGAAGATGGCGGCGACCTACACTGCCATCCGTGAGCGGCTTGGCACGGGCGTTCATCTGCGGCGCTACGACGCGCAGGAAGACGGGATGCCCGGCGTCGAGGGCCATTTCAACGTCTGCGGGTTCTGGGCCGCCGACTACCTCGTGAGGGCCGGGCGGCTTGATGACGCGCGGACCCAGATCGAGGGGATGCTGAAGGCCACGACCGATCTCGGACTGATGTCGGAAGAGCACGACCCGGAGAGCGGCGCCCAGCTTGGAAACTTCCCGCAAGGGCTGTCCCATGCCGGGATGATCGCGGCGATTACCGCATATCGGGGCGCGGTGAAGGACTGATCTCGCTGCCACCTACACAAGAACAAAAACGCGCGCCACCCGGGCGCGCGTTTCTCGTTTCCTTGTCGCGATCGTCAGGCTCGCTGACGGGAGACCGCGAAGATCGCTCCCAGCATCAGCCCGGCGACGAGCGCCGCGCCGCCGCCCGCGACAAGCCGCGAGCCGCCATGCTCGGACAGCGCCATCGCGGGGGAACTGTCGCTCGCCTCGTCGGAGAAGCGCCCCCGCGCTGCCCAGTCACCGTCGACGCTGTCATAGAGATTGTCGGCCCGATCAGGATCGGCTGCCTCGCCCGTCTGCTGCCCGGACACCGCCGTGCGCGCGAGGTAGAGATCGCCCAGTTCCGGCGCGAGCTTCTCCGACAGGATAGCCTTCACCGCCGAGAAGCCCAGCCAGTATTCCCGCTTCGGATGGTAGGCCGCGTGATGGATGCCGTCTGCGATCAGCTCCGGCTCGAAGACCGGCGCGACCGGGCGCGGGCGGTTCGGCAGCTTGCTGCGGGCCCAGTCGAATTGCGGCGTATTGACCGCCGGCAGATGGCAGACGGTGATCTTCACGTCGGAATTCTCGTGGATCAGCTCGGTGCGCAGGCTGTCGGTGAAGCCCACGATGGCCGCCTTCGCCGCGCAATAGGCCGACTGCAGCGGCACCGCACGATAGGCGAGCGCCGAGCCAGTCTGCACAATCGTGCCCCAGCCCTGCTGGCGGAACCGCTTCAGCGCAGAGAGCGTGCCGTTGACCGTGCCGAGATAAGTCACTTCGGTCACGCGGCGATACTCTTCCGGGGTCATCTGCGACACCGGCGAGAGTACCGTCACCATCGCGACGTTGATCCAGACGTCGATCGGACCGAAGGCACTTTCAGCGGCGACCGCCGCGGCCTCGACCGCATCGGCATCTGCGACGTCGAGCGGCTGCACGAGCGCCTCGCCGCCCTTCTCGCGAATTTCCTGCGCCGCCGTCTCGAGCCGCGCCTTGTTGCGGGCTATCAGGGTGATGCGGTTGCCCTTGGCAGCGAAGCGGCGAGCGACGGCGCGCCCCACGCCCGCGGATGCGCCGGTAATCACGATATTCGTCATGTGCGGCTCCTTCGTTGTGAACGGTTTCGTCAGTCTGTCTCAGAGGAAGAACCGGCACGGGCGAGATCGGGTTGCAGGAGCGCGACTTCACATTCTGGTGCGTTGCGGCGGGCATCGCCTGCGCAATCGCCTGCGCAAAGGCACATGCGGCAAAGGAAAAAGGCGACCCCGTCTGCCGGGGCCGCCTTTCTCGAGAAATAGCTTTGAACGGGCCGTTACGCCGCGAGCGTCTCCGTCGAGGAGAAGAACATCGCCTGGCTGACCGCCGACTGCACCTGGCTCTCGGTGTAGGGCTTGGTGATCAGGAAGGCCGGTTCGGGCCGCTCGCCGGTCAGCAGGCGCTCCGGAAAGGCGGTGATGAAGACCACGGGCAATTCGTTGCCGAACTGCGCGAGAATGTCGTTCACCGCATCGATCCCCGAGGAATTGTCCGCCAGCTGGATGTCGGCGAGGATCAGGTCCGGTTTGTCGGTCGCGGCAAGCTCCACAGCCTCGGTGCGGGTGCGGGCGATGCCGGTGATCTGGTGGCCCATATCCTCGACGATGGCGCGAATATCCATTGCGATGATCGCTTCGTCTTCGATGATCATCACTTTACCCGCGACGGACGTTTCCATCTCGCGGATCGCGATGTCGATCAGTTCTTTCGCCTCTTCGGCATCGACCTGCATGATCGTGCCGATTTCCTCGATGCGGAACCCTTCGATCGAATGCAGCAGAAGCGCCTCACGGGTGTTCGGCGTCAGCGTCGACATGTGGTCCTGCGCGCGGGCCGAAAGCCGGTTGTCCGGCTCCCCCAGCGGCGCCCCCGCGGAGGCCCAGACCAGGTGGAAGGCGTGGAACAATGCGAGCTTCGGATCGTTGTTCTCGAAAGGCGACGTATCTTCGAGTATGGCCTCGAGCGTAGCCGCGGCGTAACGGTCGCCGCTGTCCTGGCTGCCGGTAAGCGCTCGGGCATAACGCCGTAAATACGGCAGGTTGGCTCCGATGGTGCCGGCGATGTCTTCGGACATGAAAACCCCCTTTTGCGTTTTTTCGGGAACCAAACTCTCTGGCCCCGCGTTCGGTTCCGTGCAAAATGAGTGGGATCGAAACCGGATGTATAGTGATATGGCAGACGAAAAGCCTAAGTCCAGTATCAGGGACCAGATCAATCAAAACCTGAAGAAGGTTTACGAGGAGGCGCTTCAGGAAGAAGTGCCGGATCGGTTCAAGGATTTGCTGGCGCAACTCAAGGCGAAGGAGGGCGGAAAATGACTTCGCCCTCCAACACCAATTCGTCCAAAGCCAATGCCTCCAGCGAAGCCCGCGATCCGCGTGAGGAGCTGCCCGATCACCTCGGGGCCCTGCGTGCCTTCGCGCTGTCGCTGACCCGGAACTCGGCCTCGGCCGACGACCTCGTGCAGGACACGATCGTCAAGGCGTGGTCGAATATCGAAAAGTTCGAACGCGGCACCAATCTGCGCGCATGGCTCTTCACGATCCTGCGCAACACCTTCTATTCGGACCGGCGCAAGCGCAAGCGCGAGGTCGCTGACCCTGAAGGGATTCACGCCGCATCGCTCTATGAGAAACCTGCGCATGACGGACGTCTCGCGATGAATGATTTCGTCGAGGCCTTCGATCAGCTCAGCCCGGAACATCGCGAGGTGCTGACCCTCGTCGGCGCATCTGGCTTTTCTTACGAAGAAGCTGCCGGCATGATGGGCGTCGCCGTGGGCACGGTGAAAAGCCGCGCCAACCGCGCACGCGCCCGGCTTGCGGAAATGCTCGGGCTCGAGGAAGGTGAAGATATCCTGTCCGGCACGGATCGAAATTCCCTCGCCGTGATGGGCAAATCCGGAGTTGCCGCCGCATGAATTCGGAAGCCGCGAAAGCGGCAGACGACGAGCACTACAGTGATCACGCCCCGTTCCGAGCCAGGAAACGGGGCGTCATTCCGTTTTTCGACGGGCTTGGCGTGCGCCTCGCCTTCATGTTGGCGGTTGCTCTCTTCCCTCTGCTGATCATCGCCGTGCTGCAATCGACCTCGGTAGTGCGCGAAGCGCAGGCGCGGTCCGAAGCCGCCCTCATGGGCGAGACGATGCGCGCCGTCGCCGGTGAGACGCGGGTGATTCAGCACGCGCAGGACGCCGCGCGCGTCCTCGCCAGCACGGTCCAGCCGCTCGTGGGCAATGCCGAGGCCTGCTCGAACTGGATGCGGCAGATCTCAGGGGCCTTTCCGGAGTTCTCGCTCGTCTCCTTCATCCCAGACAGCGGCAAGATGACCTGCTCGAATTCGGGCAAGAGTTACGACTTCAAGAACCAGGACGTCTTCGAGAAGATGCTGACTGCGGACCGCACCAGCTTCTACGTCAACCGCGATGCGCCGGTGTCGGGTACCTCCGTGCTCGGCGTGGCCCATCCGGTCTACAACGCGGCGGGCGATCATATCGGGATCATCGCGATCTCGATGAGCCACTCCTCGCTCTCGCTGGCCAAGGATGGACCGAAGCTCGCCGATGACCGGCCGCTGGTGATCATGACCTTCGACCGCGAAGGCACGATCCTGACCTCCTCGGACGGGCTTTCGAACACCCAGTCGCACCTGCCGGTGGACCGCTCTCTGAAACTGCTGGCGGGCAATGGCGCGGTGACTTTCTCGGGGGACTCCAACCTCGGAATAGAACGGGTCTATTCCGTCGTCGAACTGGTGCCCAACCAGCTCTACGCGCTTGGCAGCTGGCCCGCACAGGCGGCCTCGGCGCTTAGTCCCTTCGCTGATATTTCGCCTGTGCTGTTCCCGGCCCTGATGTGGATGGCGAGCCTGCTGGTCGCCTACTTCGCAATGCAGAAGCTGGTGATCGGCCATGTCCGCAAACTGTCGAGCGCGATCTCCAGCTTCGCCACCGGCAGCCGGATCGTGGGCAATCTCAATCTGTCGACCGCACCGTCGGAAATCCGCGACCTCGCCGAGGCCTATGACCGGATGACAGAAACCATCCTGCATGACGAGGCCGAGCTCGAGGACATGGTGCACCACAAGGAAGTGCTGCTCCGCGAGGTCCACCATCGGGTGAAGAACAACCTCCAGCTCATCGCCTCGATCATCAACATGCAGATGCGGCAGGCGCGCACGCCCGAAGCCAAGGGGCTTATGAAATCGCTCCAGGAGCGGGTCATCTCGCTCGCCACGATCCACCGCGGACTCTACCAGACCTCAGGCCTCACCGACATTCAGGCGCAGGAACTGCTGCCCGACATCGTGCGCCAGATCACCCGACTCGCGACCGGGCCGGGCCGCCATATCGCGGTCGATTGCAATATCGACGACATCCACCTGACCCCCGATCAGGCTGTGCCCCTCTCGCTTCTGCTGACCGAAGCGATGACAAACGCGATGAAATACGCCTCTGCCCGCGATGGCAAACCGCAACTCGACATCTCGCTGCGCAGGCTCGAAGGGATGCAGGCGCGGCTCTGCGTGCGCAATACCGTCGATAGGGATGCCCCGCCGCTGGAGGCCGTCGAAGGCACCGGGCTCGGTTCGCAACTGCTGAACGCCTTCGTGCAGCAGCTGGGCGGCTCGATCGAGATCCAGACCGACGAAGACGAGTATATGCTCAGCGCCGCGTTCGCACTGCGCCCCCTCGTCGAGAGCGAATTGCGTCACGAAGAACGCTTGAAATCCGAGACGCCCGAAACAGTTTCTGATGAGAGCCATTGAATGAGATACCAGCCGCGGCGACCACAGGTCACCCTCGCGGCCGTTCAACCCAACGAGCCGCATGGAACGTCTTAAACAAGCCGGAGTTCACGCCGAGAGCCGCGTAAAGCTGCTTTTGACCGCAGCAGAGGCCTATCCCGTGCTCGAGGATGCCTTTCTCGACGCGCGTCATTCCATTCATTGCTCATTCCGCGTCTTCGACCTCAACACCACACTGAAATCCGACCGCGGGCGCGCGATCGGCAAGACGTGGTTCGACCTGATCATTCACATGCTGAAGCGCGGCGTGAGGATACAGATCGACCTGACCGATTTCGACCCCTGCGCAAAGCCGGATCTTCACCGGATGACATGGTCGTCGATCCGCATGTTCTGCGCCGCGCGCGAACTGGCGGGCGGTCCCAAGGCGAAGCTGAAATTGCGTGCGCTGATGCACCCGGCGCAATCGGGCATCGTGCCGCGTACGATCTTCTGGCCCTATGTCTATCACAAGCTCGGGCAGCACACGTCGTGGCTCAACGACATGGACGAGGCCAAGCGGCTGACCGCGATGCGCGACATGCCGGGGCTGCGGGAATATCTTGAGGCCGGATCGGATTGCAAAATCCGCCGCAAGTTCGTCGCGACGCCGCCGAAGCTGTTCCCGGCGACACACCACCAGAAGCTCGCCGTGTTCGACGACAAGAAGCTCTATATCGGCGGGCTGGATCTCGACAACCGGCGCTTCGACACCCCCGTGCACGAGCGCGACGGCGAGATGACATGGCACGATGTGCAGCTCATGATGACCGGCCCCGTCGTCGCCGAGGCGAAGGCCCATCTCGAGAGCTTCCACGAAAGCTGCTCCGGCGAAAACCGCGCCAAACCGCCGCGCCGCCTGCTGCGCACCCTGTCGCAGCGGCGCAAATTCGCGACCTTCCGCATCGGGCCGAAGTTCTATCGGACCGAGATCGAGAACGCGCATGAGATGCTGATCGCGCGGGCGCAGAAGCTGATCTATCTCGAGAGCCAGTTCTTCCGCTCGCGCACTCTGGCGCACCACTTGGCCCGGGCGGCGCGGGAGAACCCCAATCTCAACCTGATCCTGATCCTGCCCGCCGCGCCCGAAACGCTGATGCTGGCCGATCGCCCGACCAGCGACGTGCGCTATGGCGAATATCTTCAGGTGCGCGCGCTGGATACGCTCCGCGAAGCCTTCGGCAATCGTCTGTTCATCGGCTGCCCGGCAGAGCCCTGCCTTGCCGACCCCGGTGATGAGGGGGCGCTGCGCACCGGCGGCGCGCCGCTGATCTACGTCCATGCGAAGGTCTCGATTTTCGACGAGGACGCCGCGCTGATCACCTCGGCCAATCTCAACGCGCGGTCGCTGCATTGGGACAGCGAGGCGGGTGTCTATCTGCGCCGCAACGACGGCATCCCGGCCATGCGTCGCCGCCTGATGCGCCATTGGCTGCCGCCCGCGCCCGAAGAGGCCTTCTTCGACCCGACGCGCGCAGTCTCTGCCTGGGCGGAGCTGGCCCGCGCGAATGCCACGAAAGCCCCCGAGGATCGCGAGGGCTTCGTGCTCCCCTATGACGTGGAGGCCGCGCGCAAGATCGCGCGCAAAGTGCCGTTCATTCCGGAAGAAATGGTCTGATCCGTCGCCGCGACCCGCCGGTTCAGTCGGCTTCGAGCTTCTGCTCCGGCTCGGATTTCGGGTCGGGCAAGCTGTTCGTCAGCACCAGCGCCCAGAGCAGCAGCGGGATCGCCACGATCCCGCCCAGCGGCCCCCAGAGCCAGATCCCGAAGGTCAGCGACAGGAACACCAGAAGCGGATTGAGGCGCATCTGCCGCCCGATCGCGGCAGGGGTCACGAACTGGGCTTCGGTCGCGTTCAGCACGATATAGATCAGCGGCGGCAGGATCACGCGCACCCCGTCGAACGTGGCCACGCCTGCGAATCCTAGCGCGATGATGAGCGCCGCGGGGCCGAGATAAAGGATGTAGTTGATGAGGAAGGCCACAAGCCCCCAAAGCGGCGCGTTCGGGAGCCCGATCAGCTGCATCGCGACGCCCACCGCCAGCCCGAGACCGCCATTGACCACTGTGATCGTGAGGAAGTAGCGCGACACCCGTGTCTCCGCCTTGCGCAACCGTGCAGCCGTAGCGCCGCGGCTCGAAGGCTCCGCGAGGTGCTTCGCGATCCAGTTGTAGATTTCGCCGCGCGAAAGCTGGAAGAAGAACAGCGCCCCGACATAGATCAGCGCCTGTGCGATGATGGACGGCGCCAGCATCACGAGATCCTTGGCATCCGGCACGGCGCTCTTGTCGCCATTGCCGCCGCTATCCTTGGCGCCATCCGTCGCCGGCGTGATCGCGTCGCTGACCTCTTTCGAGGCGTCCTGGATGCCTTGGAACATGTGGCGCATATGAATGATGGTGGAGCGCATGTCGTCCATCACCTTCGGCGCCTGTCGCATCAGTTCGGAGACGACCGGCTGGATCACGAGGACCAGCAGCACGGCGATCATCAGCGAGATCACGAGCGAGGTAAGCGCCCCCCAGACAGGCGACAGACCTCTTTTCTCCCATGCATCGGAAATCGGTGAAAGCACGATCCCCACGACGAGCGCGAGCACGACGGGCGCGAGTAGGCTTTCCACCTGGCTCAGCGCAGCCACGACAGCGATTACAGCGATCACGATCATGGCGATGCGCGACAGGGTCTCCAGGCGATGCATTTCGAGAATTACTTCCCTCTTGGTTTCGCGATCTAACGCCGTCGGACGATAGCGGGTTCCCTGTTTTTGTGCTGCCGTGCAGAGGAACATCGCCCCCGGCGAAACGTTGATGAGAGACGCCTGAACCCGCGTCTTCATCTTGAAAGGAGCGACGCCATGAATTGGGATCAAATAAAAGGCAACTGGAACGAAATGAAGGGCAAGGCCCGCGAGAACTGGGGCGAATTGACCGACGACGAACTTCAGGAGGCCGCAGGTCATCGCGAGCAGATGGTCGGCCTGATCCAGAAGAAATACGGTAAGACCAAGGAAGACGCCGAGCGCGAAGTCGACACCTGGTCCAGCTCGATCTGATCTTCAGAAACAGACCCTGTTTCAGCGTAAAACATGTAAACCGGCGCCGTAGAGATCGCGGCGCCGGTTTACTTTTGGGTGTCGGTCTCGCATCCCCACCGATAACCGCGCAAAGAAAAAGGCCGGGCGCGATGCCCGGCCTTTCTGCATACTGCCCCACCGTTCAGTGGGTGGCCTTCGAACTCGACGACGACGCGCTGTCCCCGCCGGTCGAGCCGGCGCCGGACGAGCCGGAACCAGTCGACGAGGTGCTCGACGAAGAGGACGAAGAATGGTTCGCCTTCACCTTCTCGGCCGCTTCGTGGGTCTTCGCCTCGGCCTTGGACGCCACATCCTCGGCTTTTGCCCGCGCGGCATCCTTGGCTTCTTGCGCCCCGGCGCGGACCTCGTCTTCGCCTTTCTGCAGCGACTGACCGACATCGCGCAGCGCGCGATTGGCTTCCTCAGCCAACTGGCGCGAGAGGCGGTCGATCAGCTGCTCTCCGGCAGCCATCGCCTGATCGCCGAAATCGCGTGCGGCGCTGCGCGCCTCGTCACCGGCCGAGCTCATCACCGAGCGGGCGGTCCGCTTCAGTTCATCGGTGAACTGGTCGGCCACCTTGCCCGCACGACGCTTCTCGTCGCGGTACAGACGCTCTGCCTCGTTGAACAGGCGGTTGGCGCGCGGCCCGAAGCTGCGGCGGCTGACATTGACGTCCGGCTTGGGCACCGCGTTGAAGATCGCGGCCCCGACGGCGAAGCCGATGGCGGCAGCGATCAGCGGGTGATCCTTGACCATCTGCTTGCTGGTCGACCCGGCATGGGTCGCCCCGTCCTGCAGGCGAATCCGGGCGGAATAGGCTCTTTCGCGGGCCCGCACCACGCGATCGCGCGCATCCTCGTTGAGGTCGCTCAGACCCGAGGACAGCGTGTTGCGCAGGTCGCTCGCGAATTTCTGCATCACCTCGGAGCGCTCCTTGACGAAGTCGCGCGCCTTGTCGGTCGAGCTGCGCTGCTCGGCTTCGAGATCTTCGAGACGGACCGAGGCGTCATGGCGCAGCGTATCGATCTCGTCGATCCAGCCGTCGGCACCCGCGTCGCTCGGCATCACGAGCGGATCGGCATCGGCCACCAGATCTTCTTCCTCGATGCTCTCCGAGTTGCGCTGGCGCAGCAGGAACCATGCGATACCGGCGCCGGCGAGGGCGAAGGCCACCGGATTCTTGCGCACGGCCTGTTCGGCGCTGCGGGCGGCAGGCGCGGCGTAATCGCGCACGGCCTGCGACACCTGCTCGGAGAGGTAATCCGGCGCGATACGCGCGGTCAGATCGCCGAGCGTCGATGCGAGATCGGCGCGGTCTTGGCGCAGTCGGTTCTCGATGTCCTGAATGGTTCTCTTCTCGGTCATTTGAAGCTCTCCTTTAGCGCCTGCGCGTCAGCAGACAGGTTTTCCTTGAGACGGGTGGGCGGGCTCGACACTTTGCGCAGCTTCGACGCGGCGATCAGCGCCGCGAGGATGGCGAGGATCAGTAGCACCGCGCCGACGATCAGCGTCGCGGGGCCCCGATCGAGGCCGGCCCATTCCAGCCCGTAGATGGCGGATTGCGTCAGGGGGAAGATCGCGCCGAGGGCGAAAACCAGGGCGACCGCACCGAGAATCGCGGCATTGCGTGCCAGACCAGCCCGGTGGGCCGCTTCAGCGCGCACCAATTCTGCTTCGGTCCGTGCGATCTCGCGCGTTTGCTCGATCACGCGGTTCAGCAAATCGCTCACCGTCCCGCGGCCTTCGTGGCCGTCAGAATTCTCGGTATCGTGGTAATTCATCGACCTCTCCCAAACATGTCGCGACTTCTCGCCGCGATTTCTGTGGTTCCAACGCGGGTTGCGGAATGCGGTTCCGTGACGGCCGCTGCCTCCACCACCCCCGATTTCGTCATTTCGAAGCGCGCGGCCCGGCCACCAGCCAGATCAGGAAACCGATCAGAGGCAGGAAGAAGACAAGAAGCGCCCAGAGCACTTTCTTCCCGGTGCTGGAATTCGACCCGATGATCGAAACGAGCGCCCAGATATCGAGTGCCAGTAGGACGATACCCCAAAAGCCACCGAGGCCAGTCATATTCATTTCCATGTCGCCATCTCCCTTTTTCGTGAGCTCATGAATCGCGCCCCAAACGCCGGAAAGCGTTGGATGTTCCTCGGAATCACTGACCCAGGGTAATGGAACTTTCGTGAAATGCGCACGTTTGGATGCCATGAAGGCGCAGCACTCAGCGCTAATGTACGCAACATCCGAAGGAGAATACCCATGCTTGGTTGGGCTCTGACTTTTCTCGTTATTGCGCTGATTGCCGCAGCGCTCGGTTTTGGCGGCATCGCAGGCGCATCTGCCGGGATCGCACAGATCCTCTTCGTGGTTTTCCTGATCCTGTTCGTGGTGGCCATGGTCGCCCGTGCGGTAAAAGGCAAACCGCCGGTGTAAGTGCGAAGACGCTAGGAATATTTCAGGCCGCTCCCACCGGGGGCGGCCTTTTTCATGCGCCGCGCGCCGCGCTCGCGCGCGCCTGCGCCAGCATCGCGTCGAGATTGTCGGCGATGACGCGGGATATCTGCGCGGTTTCCGATTCGCCGATTTCCGTCCAGCCCATCTTTCGGCGCACGATTTCCGCGCCGAGCCGGAAATTGAGGACCTGACCACTCATCGCAAAAACCCTGAGCGCTGCGTCAGCGAGGCCCCGAAAAAGCAAGCCGCACGGGCGACCCATGCGGCTTGGCTTCACGTGACTCGTAGGAAGCTTTGTCCCGATCAGAAGGGATCCGATCAGAACGGGAACGTCACCCGACGGGTCAGCATCAACGAGACCGAACTCTGTTCGCGCGAGCCCTGCTGCACGATCGGGCTGTTCGCCGCATCGCCCTGCAGGCGGTCGTAGTTCAGCTTGCCTTCCACCGCCCAATTATTGCCGAGCTGATAGGTCGCCGACAGTTCCAGACCGGTCGATACGAGGCCGCCATCGGGCGAATAGGCTGCCAGACCGCTCGCCGTCGATTCCGACGGGCTGATGCCGAAATAGGTGCGGTTGTAGAGCCCGGAGCCATAGAAGATGCGCGGGCCGATGCTCAGCTTGAAATTGTCGGTCTTGATCGGCTTCCAATCGGCGCCGATTTCCGCGACGACGGCGTTATGCCCGACCACGCCGTAGCGCATATCCGCGAAAGCGCCCCATTGCGGCGCCTGGTAGCCAAGCCCGAGACCCAGTTCGAGCGAGGTGTCGACATCGTCGAGACCCGCGATTTCGGAATAATCGCTGGAATTGCGCCCGCCGACGAGCCGGAAGGAGCCATGCACGTTCGGGCCCAGCTTTTCGTAATTCGGATCGTCCGAGCCGAACCGCATCCCCTGCAGCGTGAAGCTGTTGAGCTTAACCTTCGCGGTGGGCTTGGTGTCGTAGTGATCCGCGCCGAAATAGGACGGCGCATAGCGCGCGCCCGCACCGATGGTGAAGGTCACGCCACTTTCTGCCTGCGCGCTCGCCGCGGTGCAGACAGCAGCGACCGCGATGGCGGCGCTTGCGGAAAGTTGGCGGATGACTTTTGCCATGGTGGCGCTCCCGAAAAAATGTCCCGATTTGTGCGAACACTGCCAATTGACGGCGAAAAACGCAATCGGCCGGCGCAGATTGCTGCCGATTAGCGGCGCTTATACCACGGCTGGGCGATTTCCTCGATGCCTGTCGGCTGATCCTGCTCCAGTTCACGCCAGACCGTGCCGTCGACCGGGGCGATGGTCGCATCGCGGCCTTGGGTGAAACTCTGGTCGCGCACGATCATCCGGTAGGCTGCGTTCAGCGCATCGGCACGCTCCGGCGAAGGCAGGATCAGCGGGCCGATATCCTCGGCCAAGGCCGCCTCTTTCTCGGGCGGCAACTTGCCCGCTTTCAGCCACGCCTCGATCACTTCGGCATTGGCGCGGAACTCGTCCCCTGCCCCGTTGGTGCGCAGGTAATGGGCGTAATCGCCGCTGCCGTCGGCGCGCGCCCGGTCGGGGGTACCCGCGAGTCCCTTCTGCGTCCAGTGATACCAGCCGCCGCGATAGGCCTCCTTGCCCAGCTTGCGGGCGAAGGCGAAGGTGGAGTCGTCGTTCACGCCCAGCGTGCCGTGACAGCCGACGCAGAACACGGTCTCCTCGAAGCTCTGCGGGCGCAGATCGCCCGTCGCATCCTCGATGAAGCCCTGCAGCCGCCAGCCGAACGTGTTGGGCACGCCGGTCTCGGAACTGCCGAAGAACTGCTTGGTGCGATCCGGAAAGGCGTTGTCTTCCTTCAGCTCGGCCAACGCGGTCTCTTCCAGATCGGCATAGGTTTCCCAATCCGTCTTGACCATGTAGCGGAGCTCTTTCAGCCGCGCGGCCATCTGGATGCCCTCGGGGGTCGGGTCGATATAGCGCACGGAATGCACGAATTCGGTGCCCTCCGGGTAAAGCCCGGCGGCAAGCTCGGCGCCGTCCACGCCCGCGCGCCCCGCCCAATGCATCGTGATCCCGTCGAGCGGCGCGAAGGCGAATTTCACCACCTCCGCCTGCCCCATCTTACCGTCGCGGTCCAGATCGACGCCCATTGCGGCCTCATCTGTCGGCTCGATCGCGACATCCACGCGGGTGATGAGCGCCTGCACGATCGCGAGGTTGGTCTTGTAGGTGGCAATATCCTCGACCCCGTCGGCATTCTGACGGAACACCTCCGGCAGACGGATCATCACGTCGTCTGTCGAGCCGTTGGTCGGCCAGAACGTGCCGGGCAGCGGCTGATAGGCGAAGGCGCGCCAGCCGGTCAGGCTACCGTCGGGCCTGCGGTCAAAGCCCTCGTCGTCGAAGGCGAATTGCACGTCGGGGATATAGCCGTCCCACGCCCCGTTGCCATTCACGTCCCAATCCGCGGGCGGATCGGCGAGCTTGGCGGCCAGGGCGATCCCGCCCGCCGCATCGTGGTAATTGTCCTGCCGCACATAGGCGCGGATTTCCGCGCTGTTCGTCGCGGCCAACTCGGCGCGGCGATCTACGAAGAGGTTGCGCCACGGGTTCTCTAGCGCCGGGCCCGGAAACGCATATTCGGTCTGCAGATCGGCATCGCGCACGTAATTCGGATGGCGGGGATAGGTGTGACAGGTCTGGCACGGGTTATGCACCGCGCCCGCCTTGTCTTCCGTCTTGGTATAGCATTGCGGAGGAATATAGGCTGTCGGATTGCCCAGCACCGTGGTCTTCAGATCGACCGCCCCCGCCATCGTGGTCATGCTCAACAGCGCCAGTATCGAAATCCGCAGCATCCGTCAGTCCTCGGTCTTGAAGGAAAGGCGAGGCCCGGGTTGCCGCCGGGCCTCGCCAGAAGTGTCTCGCGAGCGCCCGTTACTGGGTCTTCACGGTGTCATCCATTTGCGGGAACGGGCCGACATAGCCGACATAGGCACGAGCCTGCGCCGGGTCGGTCAGCTTGTCTTCGTCGCTCTCGCCGTAGGGGTGCTGGATCACCGCCATCAGGTAGCCGTGGCCGTTGACGTTCGGGTACCAGTAGGTGGAGGTGGTTTCCGAACCGTAGGGCGTCGACAGGATGCGGGTAAGCTCCTTGGTGTCGGTGTTCATTGCCCAGATCACGTCGTTCTGGTGGCCCGAGCCGGTGTCCTCACCGATGATCAGCGTGTTGTAGCCCGGCATGTAGGTGATGTTGTCCGGGTTCGCGATGCCGTCGATATCGCAGCTGTTGTTCTCGGTCTTCTTCGGCATGCCCGAGATGAAGCCCGAGATTTTCGTCGCGTCGTAGTTGTCGTCGAGCGACAGCGCGTAGACCGTGCCGCACTTGTTCTGCGGCAGGCGGATCGCGTTCATCCCGCCCATGTCCTGCTTGGCGCCATCTTCCATGCCTTTCTCGACCGAGGACATCGAGAGGTACATCTGGTGCTTGTCGGAGTCGTAGGTGATGCCTTCCATCTTCCGGAACTCGGTCGTGGCACCCTTCATCGAGGCGTAGCGACGGGTTTCCAGACGCGAGGCGATCGCATCCATACCGTCCTTGACCTTCAGGCACTCGGCATTGCCTTCGGCGTTCGCGGCCGAGAAGCCCGCCGGGCAGGAGCCGTCCTCACCGATTTCGGCGGTCTCGAAGAGGTCCGAGAACCGGGTGCCGGCTTCGATCGCCTTCTGGATCGTCGCATCGTCGGCATGGCCCAGATCGACCCATTCCAGATCGGCAGCGCCGCCATCCTGATCCGAGGTCTGGTTCCACTTGGCCGCGTAGAGCGTACCGGCGCTCAGGTCGCCTGCCTTGTCGGCTTCGAAGCGGAACAGGCCGACATTGGTGCCGTCATCCGAGATGTAGGCGGTTTTCTGGTCGGGCATGACATAGGCCAGCTCGACAGCCACGCGGCCCATTGCGAAATGCTTGTCGGCCTTGGCCGACCCGTCTTCCGAGACGGTGATCTCGGTCGGATAGCCGTAGCGATAGGGCTTGTAGGCGTCGCGGAACTGCTCGAGCGACATGCCCTCGGGGTTCACGCCCGCATAGCGCACCATCGGGAAATCGTAGTCGTCGATTTCGTCGAGCGAGGTCGCCGCTTCGATCGCGCGTGCATCGGCCGGGTATTCTTCCGAACCCAGATGCGTCTCCCACGGCGTCACCGAACCCGCGCAGGGCACCCAGAGACCGTGATATTCAGAGAAGTCGATCGGCTTGGTGGAGACCAGCTTCAGGTTGCCATCGGCATCCTGGCTGACTTCGCTGAGATACATCGCACCGGGGCGCGACTCGAAATGCGTCACCGAGTAGAGCTTGTCGCCCTGACGTATGAGCGAGGTGAAATCGGCGGATTCGGAGATGTGCTCGGAGCCGTCGGCCGACTTGACCGGCTTGCCGTCCTTGTCGGTCAGCAGCGCGAAGGTGTTGTCACCGATCTTGTCGCCCGAGCGCGCCATCACGTGATAGCCGATCTTGTAGTCCTTGCCGTTGACGGTGACCGTGTCGGAGGCGATCGCCTCACGCTTGGCGGCGTCGTCCTTGGCGAAAGGAACGGACGAGAAGGAGATATCGCCGGCATGCGCCGCGAGCGGCAGCACGGCAATTGCGGTGGCTTGGAGGAGGGTGGTGCGAAGCGACATGGCTGATCCCTTGGCTAGTTGCGTTCACGACGCTCCTAACGGCGAAGTGATTCCCTTTTGTGACAATGTCGCGTTTGCGTGAACGGGCGCGCCGCCATTCGCCGGGGGCGCGCGGGGCGTCAGCAGCACCGGCGGCCCCGGCACCAAAGCAGACCCTATTCCACCCTGTTTTCCGCATTTCGCCTCCCCCTCGCCCTAGGCATGCCCCGCCCGCGCAACGCCAAGCGCCTGTGGCGCAACAGCTTTCAGCAAAGCGCGGGCCGCGCGTTGCGATCACGCGGGGCTTGCGCGATGGTGGGTGAAACGAGGAGTGGCGCGTGAGAGAAACGGCGAAATTCGCGGTCAGCCTGTTCGGGCGGCTTTTCGAGTCGAATATCACCCTCGTCTCGGCGGGGGTCGCCTTCTATTCCATGCTCGCGATCTTCCCCGGCATCTCCGCAACGATCGCATTGTGGAGCGCCTTTGCCGATCCGACGGTAATCCGCACCTATCTAAACGTGGCCGACGATTTCATACCGCCCGAAGCCTATGGGCTGCTCAACGAGCAGATCCAGAGTTGGCTGATCGGGCCGCGTGCATCAATCGGATTGGGCGTCGTGCTCTCGGCCGCCGTGACCCTGTTCTCCGCCCGCGCGGGCGTCGCGGCTTTGGTGCTTTCGCTCAACGTGATCCACGGCACGCGGCCCCGCGCGACGATCTGGAGCTTCATCATGGGCTACCTGATGACGATCGCGCTTGTCGGCGTGATGCTGGCCGCGATGGCAACGGTCGTCGTCGTGCCCATCGTCATCAATTTCCTGCCGTTCCACGAATATTCAAAGATCCTGCTCTCGGGCTTGCCCTGGGCGGCGATGCTTTTGCTGATGCTCACAGCGCTTGGCATCCTCTATCGCTACGGTCCCAATACGGTGGGCAAGCGCGATCCGATCCTGACGCTCGGCGCGGTGTTGGCAACGGCGCTCTGGGGGCTGAGTTCGATCGGGCTGACCTTCTACCTGTCGAATTTCGGCAATTACAACAAGATCTACGGCTCGATCGGGGCGGTAATCGCCTTGCTCATCTGGCTCTATCTGAGCGCCTTTTCGGTGCTGATGGGGGCTGCGCTGAACGCCGAACTCGCCGCCTTCCGCAAGCGCCGCACGCAGGAAAAATTGCGCGACGCGATCGAAGGCGACGCCGAGCCCGGGGGCGAGTAGTCATGGGTTTCACTTATTTCCCGGGGCGGAAATGAAGCGAAACTTATCGCTCAGTAGTTCTTCTCGAAATAGAGGCCGATCCCGCTCTTGCCGTCGGAGCCGACGGTGCCGCGCGCGGTGAGGCTTTTGGTGACATCGAGATTCAGGTTGATCTGCGAGGTGCCGTCGCCGCCCACCGTGACATCGGTATAGATATTGTCCGACAGGTATTTCCCGACCTTGAGCTGGGTATTGCCCTGCGCATCGGTCGAGACGTCGAAATCGTCCAGCCCGAAATTCTTCCGCAGCTTGCCGATGATCCCCTCGCCACCCTTGCCGGCGAGCGTCGCGACCGCCGAGGCCAGTTGCGCCGCCTGCAGAGGCGAGAGATTGTCGATCGAGCGTCCGAAGATAAGCCGTGCCAGAACCTCATCCTGCGGCAGCTCCGGAGAGGAGGTGAAGGTCACCTTCGGCTCGTTCGCCTGTCCCTGAATGTTGATCGAGATCGTGTAGTCGTTCTGCGTCGTGGTCGCGGTGAAGTCGATATAGGGCACCAGCGCGCCCTGCAGCGCGATCCGGCCCTGATCGAGCGTGAAGCGTTGCCCGAGAATGTCGAGCCGTCCGCGCACGAGCGAGAACTGCCCGATCGGGATCACGTTCGACGTGGTGCCCGAGACCCGCAGCGAGCCGCCAAGTTCCGCATCCAGACCGCGGCCGCGCACGAAGATGCCGCGCTCCGAGGCGATGGTGACGTCGAGCGGATACGACGGGCCCGAAGCCTTGGCGCCGCCGCTCGCATCGCTCTGGCCGTTGTTCAGCAGGTTGGCGCGCTTGAGCGTCTGGCGCACCGCGCCGCTTTCGCCGACATGCTCGATCCCGGCGGGGACCGAGGCGCCGCCGCCGACGCCCGAAGACGGCACCCGCAATTCGGTATCGCTCAGCGTGATGCGCCCGGCGATCTTCGCACCGCCCGCAAGCGGCCCATCCATCGTGATCGTGCCCGAAGCGCGCGTGTCGTAAAGCTCCGGATCCTTCAACCGCGCGCGGTCGAAACGGATCGTCAGGTTGCCGTTGTAGGGCGCCGACAGGTTGATCGGCCCGTTGACCGTGATCTGCCCACCCGTGCCGAGCCGGCCGGTCAAACCGAGCTGCGCGGCGCCGTTCGACAGCTGCACTTGGGTATTCACATCCTCCAGCACCATCCCGAGGTTCGGAGCAACGACCTTCGTGCCATTCGCCGAGACCGTGCCCGACAGCGCCGACAGCCCCGGCTTGCCGTTCAGCCGCAGATCGAAGCTGAGCGGGCCCTGCACCGAGCGCGGCTCGATGAAGCTGTTGGCGAGCGCGGTCTGTGCCTGTCCGGTTATCGAAAGATCGGCATCGCCGAAATTCGACGCCACGCGGCCGGAGACTTTCGCATCGGTGCCACCCGGGCCGGTGCCCGAAAGGTTCAGCTGATAGCCGCTGCCGTCATCGACCACCGTGCCCGACACCGTCACCGGCCCCGGAAAGCCCGGCGCGAACAGGGCCGCATTCGCCAGACGTGCGTTCAGGTCGATCTTGCGCGACCTCTCGCCCGCCGTCCCTTTCGCCGAGACGTCGAGCTGCGGGTTGCTCAGTTTGAGGCTTTGCACCTCGACCGCGCCGTTGGCGTAGCTCGCCTGAAGGTCGAGATTGGTTGTGCCGGCCAGAAGCTTGTCGGCCTCGGGCTGCCCGATCGCGAGGGATTTGCCGGTGCCCTTCAGCGTCACCCCGTAGCGCTCTCCGTTCAGCGTCACCGTCGCATCGGCCGCCAGCGCGCCGCGATAGCCGCCGCCCAGCACCGAAAGATCGTTGGTGTCGAGCGTGGCAGTCAGCTTGCCATCCTGACTGGCCAGCGTGCCCTGCGCCTGAAGCGTGCCCGCCCGCGTCTGCACGTTAAGCGAATCCAGCGTCACCCCGGTCTCGTCGCGCTTGGCCGAGATCGCGATCTCCGACCGGCCCGCCAAGGCCCGATCCGCCTGCGGCTGGTCGATCGAGACGTCCTGACCGACGAGGTTGAGATTGGCGTCGAAGGCGCCGCTGAGGACGGTGTATTTCCCCGCGACCGTCATCCGCGCCGAACCGCCGAGCTTGCGCCCCGCCAGATCGGACAGCATCGCGAGGTTGGAATGGTCGATCTGCGCCGCGCCCTCGACGGTGATACCTTCGCTGATATTGTCGATCGTCAGGTTCGAATTCAGGCTGTAACCGGTGCCTTTCAGCGCCAGTTGCGACAAGCGCAGAGGCTTGTCCTGCTGCCACGAGAACACGGTGCGCAGGGTTACGGCGCTGCCGGCCGCCGCGCTCAGCTTCGGGTCGGAAAGCTCCAGCCCGTTGATTCCCAGCAGAACCGTGCCACCGACCGAGGGTGGCGAGGCCTGCCGGATACGGCCCGAGCCCGAGAGATTCGCGGTCAGCATCTTTGTGCCATCTTCGCGGCGCAGCTGGTTCAGGCGGCCCGAGAGTTTCCAGCCGTCGCCCTCTGCCTTGTCATAGCCGAGGTCCAGCTTGCCCGATTGCACGTAGGTTTTCGGCCCCGAGATCGGAAGCAGCACTTCCTGCCCGTTGCCCAGTCCGAGGTCAGCCTTCAGGTCGAATTTCACCGGCATGTTGGTCGCGCCGATCTGCGCCGAGCCGTTCAGCTGCAGCGCGCGCGATTTAAGATCGAGCGTGCTGAGCGTGGTCTGCCCCGAAGCCGTGCGGGTGCCATCCGCGACCAGCGCAACCTCGTTGCCGAAGAACTCGTGGTAATCGGGTGGCAGAAGCGGGCGGATATCGCCGCCCAACGCGACGGAGAATGTCGTGACCGGCGGACTGCCCGCCGGAGCGCCGTCGGGCGTTTTGCTGCCTATGGAGACCTGCCCCGCCAGACGCTGCTGGCCATCGGTGCTCAGCACGATGTCGGAGGTGAAATCGTCGAGCGGCCCGCTTCCGGACACTGCAAGCGTCATCGCCGGATTGCCCGGCAGGCCGATCTTCTGGACGATGATGCCGTTCTTGCCCTCATCCACCAGCAGATCGAGGCCTAGATCGCGGGTGCCGTTGTCGTAAGACGCGGTGAGGGAGAACTTGCCCTTCTTGGTGTCGATCCGGGTGATATCGAGCTTCGCCTTGCCTTCGCCGCCTGCGAGCGACATCGACCCGGTGACTTTCACCGTCGCCTCCTGCCCGAGGATCGGCTCGCCGAGGATCACCTTCTGCGCGTCGATCTTGCCGATCTTCACCGAGACCGGGAGGTCGGGAAGCTGGAAGGGCTTGGCCTCCGGGCTGGGGGCGGTCGAACTGCTCTGGGATGTCGGCAGGCGTGGCAGGTCGATCTCGGCGGCGGAGAGCTCATCGATCTCGATCTTGCCGGTCAGCAGCGCCGAGCGGTTCCATTGGATCGCGCCATCCTTGATCGTGATCCATGCGCCATCCTTGTCGGAGATCGTCAACTGATCGAAGGTCGCGCGCGAACTCAGCGCGCCCGAAAACCCGTCGAGCCGCACGGTGCGCCCGGCGCCCGAGAGGTTATCCTCGATCAGCCCCGTCAGGTAAGAGCGGTCGCGCTGCGTCTGCTGTTCTGTCGCGGCCCCTGCCCCGTCCGCAGCTTGCGGCGAGTTGTCCTGCGCCGCAGCCATCAGAGGCGTCAGGCAGAAAGCGAGAAGGATGGCGAAACGTTTCATCAGAAGGCCTGCCCAATACCGATATAGAGTTGCGCCCCCGATCCGGTGCCGCCCGAGACCGGGAAGCCGACGTCGAGACGGATCGGGCCGATGCCCGTCTTGTAGCGCAGGCCGAGACCTGCGCCTGCCTGCGAGCCCGATTGCCCGCCGCCTGCGACATAGCCGTAGTCATAGAAGGCGACCGCGCCAATCTTGTCGGTGATGCCGATGCGCGCTTCACCCTGGAAACCCACGAATTCGGTGCCGCCGGTTTTCAGCGTACCGCCTTCGAGCACTTCAACGCCGAGCGACTGGTAGGGCTGGCCGCGCACGGTGCCGCCGCCGCCCGAGTAGAAAAGGTAGTCGCGCGGGGTGTTCTCGAGGTTCGAGCCGTAGACGCCGCCCAGTTGCACGCGGCCCGCCAACACGAAGCGATCGTTCTGCCCGAAGCCCTTATAGGCGCGCAGATCGCCCGTGACCTGTGCCCCGGTGCCGGTATCGCCGCCGATCCCCACGAAAGGCGTCACCCCGGCCTGAATGTAATAGCCTTTGGTCGGGTCGAGCGCGTTGTCGCGATCGTCCCAGGTGAGTTTTGTCGGCAGATAGACCTGCCGGAAATAGGTCTCGCCGGAATCGTCGGTCACCTTGGACCAGCCGTAATTGATCGAGACGTCGCCAGTCAGCTTGTCGTTGAATATCCGTGTCAGACCGAAGCCGATATCGAAGGCGTTCTCGGTGTAATCCTCTTCGTTCTTCTGGCTGATCTCGGTGGTGATGTAGGCGCTGGTTTCCGGGTTGAAGGTGGCCGGGCGGTCGATCCGCGCGCCGATCGAGTAATCCGTGCCGCCCGTCGCGCCGCCGATGCCCGAAATGCCCGCATCCACGCGAAAGCGCTCGCCGCCGCCGAAGAGGTTTCGATGCAGCCAGTAGCCGTTGAGGCCGAGCCCGTCGCTGGAGCTGAGTTCCGCGCCGAGGCCGATCTTGCGCTTCTTCTGCTCGACCACGGCGAGATTCACGTCGAGACTGTCATCGGGGTTGAGCGTCTTCGCCTCGGTAATCGCGACAGAGGAGAAAATCCCGGTGCGCTGCAGCCGCGACTGGACCTGATCGAGCTTCTTCGGATCATAGACCTCGCCCTTGGGGAAGCCCGCTATCTCGCGCAGGCGTTTCGTGCGCAGGCGCTTGTTGCCGGAGGTCTCGAGCCGGCCGAAGGTTACCAGCGGCCCCGGAGCCAGGCGCACATCGGAGGCCAACTGATTGGCGCGATGATCCGCGACGATGTTCTGATAGGAGACTTCGGCCTTCGCGTGACCCGCATCGCGCCAGCCGGTCGTGGCGGCGCTCGCGGCATCGACGATCACGCCCGATTTCGCGACCTTGCCGACCTTGTAGCCCTCGGGCAGATCGGTTTTCGGCGCGACCGGCGCGATATCGGCGCGCGAGAAGGTGAATTCGGGGCCGGGCGTCACGGTTACGACGACGTTGTTCACCGTCGAAGGCGCATCGAGCGGCGGGATCGAGGCCGCCTCGCGCCCGTCAAGCTTGATCGACACGGTGCCGGAATAGCGCCCCTCGCCGAACAGCGCCGAAACGATACGGTTGTAGTCGGCCCGCGCCTCGGCAAGCACGTCCTGCGCGTCCTTGCTCTTGTCGTCTGCGGATTGCGCCAGAAGCAACGCGCCCTTGATCGTGTTGCGCAGATCGTCGGATGCGCCGGGAGTATTGAACTTCAATGAATATGCGAGTGCCGGGGTCGCGAGGATCGCAAGCGCCGCCACGCTCAGATGAAATACTCGGATGGTCTTCGGTCCCATTACTCATGCCCCCGCCCAATCGGAAGCAGAGTTACAGGTAAGCGAAGTGAAAGCTAGGGCAAGCGCGGAATTCCGCGTAGCATCTGAAGGTGATCGGCAGAAATCCCCGCCGCTCAGCAGATCAGTGCGGGCAGAATGCGGGAGACATGTTCTTGCATGTAGAACCGCAGCCAGCGCGAGAACCGCTCGGGATAGCGTTTCACCTCCGCACCGAGATCGTAAAGGCTTAGCCAGCGAGTCTCCGAGACAAGCTCTGGATCGGGGGTCACGGTAAGGCCACGCTGCGCATAGGCGATGTAGATGTCGGTCACCTCGTGCTCGATCAGGCCGTCCCCGATATCCATGCGGTATTCGATACGATCTGCATGAGCGGGATAGAGCCCATCGATGCCCAATTCCTCGCGCAGCCGCCGCCGCGCGCAGGTTTCGGGGCGCTCCCCCCAATCGGGATGGCTGCAGCAGGTATTCGACCAGAGACCGGGGGCTTGCAGGCAATGCGTCGAGCGCTTCTGCAGGAGAAGCTTTTCGCCATCCATGACAAAAATGGAGACCGCCCGGTGGCGGAGCCCCTCGCGATGTGCGTCCATCGCGTCGACGGGGGCGAGCGCGCCCCCGATCCATGCCTGAATCTGGCCCATGAGTCCTCTTTTGCATCCGGTGATCCCGCCCGGCTTGCAGGCGGGTCACGCAGTGCAAAATGGAGCCGTGACCGGACAGAGTCACGGCGTCAGCTTGTCCCTGAGGCACGATGCCGCGCCCCAGGCCTGCTTGACGGATCAGGCCGTCGTCGGCGCCTCGGTCTGCTGACGGCGCGCCAGTTCGTTGCGATAAAGCGCGACGAAATCGACGATCTCGAGGTTGAAGGGCGGGAAGCCACCATCGCGCGTCACGTCCGAGACGATCCGGCGCACGAAGGGGAACAGCTGGCGCGGGCATTCGATCAGCAGGAAGGGATGCAACTGATCTTCCGGCACGCCCTCGACGTGGAAAATGCCGCCGTAATCAAGCTCGAGCAGGTAAAGCGTCGCCCCGTCGGATTTGTTGTTCGCGGTGATCTTGAATTTGGTGATCACCTCGTACTGGTTCTCGACGCTGCGCTTCTTGGCGTCGAGCGAAACCTGCACCTGCATCTCGGGCTGGATGTCGCTGGTTTGCACGCCCTTGGTGGCGACATTGTTCTCGAATGACAGGTCGCGCGTAAATTGCGCGAGGATGTTCATGCGGAGCCCTTGTTGCTCTTGCTGCGGATCCGCGGCGCCGTTGGTCTCGCCATTTGCTTCGTCAGTCATCGACCTCTCCCAAAATTAATTGTGCGAGGTTTAGCACCGGCTGGGAGAAGCCTCAATTCTCAATGACGCGTCCAGCCGGACGGCCCGTCGGAGGGCTTGCCGTTCGGGTGGTCGCGATGGGTCATTTCCTCGACCTCGTCAGCGTCGAGGATCTCCGGATCGCGCGGACGGCGCGGCGCATCGCGGCGGGGGTCGTACTGGTTTGACCGGTAGGCGCCGCCCATCTCGAAGCGCTGCACCTTCACCCGGCTGCCCACGGCCTTCATCAGCGCGTCGCGAATGCCAGGGATCAGCAGCAGGATACCGACCGTATCGGTGAAGAAGCCCGGTGTCAGCAGCAGCACCCCGGCAACGAGAATCATCGCACCATGCGCCAGCGGCCGCGAAGGATCGCGCAATTCATTGAGCGAGCTGCGCAGATCGTCGAGCGCCCGCGCGCCTTCCCGACGCACCAGCGACGTACCGACGATCGCGGTCAGCAACACGATCCCCAGCGTCGGCCAAAGGCCGATCAGCCCGCCCACTTGAATGAACAGACCGATCTCGATCAGCGGCACGGCCACAAAGGCCAGAAAGATCCACATGGCATCCTCTTTTATCGCGTCTTCCGGCAAGCTGCGCCGGTGGACTTGAACTGGTTGACGCCTTACATAAGTAGCGATTGACCTAGAAACAAACACGAAGCCAAACACAGGGGTCTCGATGTCCGGTGCCGTCATTCAGCTTATCGTCCTCGCGGCGATTGCGATCTTCCTGATTTTCAAGCTGAAAAGCGTGCTCGGGACCCGTGAAGGCTATGAAAAGCCGGTCGCGCCGGAAACGCCCGCGACGCCCGCACCGAAGCGTGACTTCGACGTGATCGAGGGCGGGCCTGATCACGACATCATCGATCATGTTCCCGAAGGCTCGACCTCCGCCGTGGCGCTGGCCGCGATGAAGCGCGTCGAGCCCAGCTTCTCGGTGTCGCAGTTCCTGCAAGGCGCACGTGGCGCCTATGAGATGATCCTGATGGCCTTCGAGACCGGCGATCTGGAAAAGGTGCGCCCCTTCCTGTCGCCCGAAGTCTACGAGGCCTTCGAAGGTGCCGTGGAAGCGCGCAAGGAGAAGGGCCTCGACGTTCAGGCGGAATTCCTCGGCCTGCGCGAACTGGTGCTGAGCAATGCCGATTTCGACCATTCCACGAACGAGGCAGAGGTGACCGTGCGCTTCGGTGCGGAGATCATTTCGGTGGCGCGCGATGCCTCGGGTGAGGTCGTCGAGGGCGATCCCAAGACGCCGCGCAAGCAGCGCGACATCTGGACATTCGCACGCAAGATGGGTGCGAAAGACCCGAACTGGCAGCTCGTCGCCACGGGCGGCTGAGGCTAGTGCTGTCCTTCGAAGATATTCCCGGCTGGGCCCGGGACGATCACGCCGCCGCTTGGGCGGCGTTTTGCGTTACGGCCGATCTCTACGGGATGGACACCGCCGGGCTGGACGACGCCCGAGCCGCTTTCGAGACCTATTTCGCCCCCTATGAAATAGCGCCAGAGGGCGCTGCCCATTTCACTGGGTATTACGAACCCGAACTGCCCGGCGCGCGCGAGAAATCCGCCCGCTTCGCCTGGCCGCTTTATGCGAAACCGGCTGAAATAGGGTCTAATTCGCCTTGGTACACCCGCGCCGAGATCGCCGCGGGCGATCTGCTGGCGGGGCGCGAGCTGGTCTGGCTCGAGAGCCCGATCGAGGCCTATCTCGCGCAGGTGCAAGGCTCGCTGCGGGTGCGGTTTGCGGATGGCGACAGCCTGCGGCTCGGCTTCGACGGCAAGAACGGGCATCCCTACCGCTCCATCGGCAAGGAGCTGATCGCGCGCGGCGCGGCCCCGGCCCAGGAGATGACGCCCCAGTTCATCCGACGCTGGGCCGCCGAGAACCCCGATCAGTTGCAGGAGCTGCTGAACCACAATCCGTCTTTCGTGTTCTTCCGGGTGCTGGATATCCCGGGCGATACCGGCCCCCTGGGCGCGATGGGGCGTCCGGTCAACGCTGGACGCAGCCTCGCGGTAGACCCCGAGATCGTACCGCTGGGCAGCCCGGTCTGGATCGACTGCCCCGGCTTCGGGCAGCGGTTGATGGTGGCGCAGGATGTGGGCTCTGCGATCAAGGGCGCGGGACGCGGTGATCTCTTCATCGGCACCGGCGCGGATGCCGGGCGCATCGCAGGCGCGATCAACACCAAGGGCCGGATGATCGGCTTGCGGAGGCGCGCATGAGCCGCAAACGCAAACTCAGCCCCGAGGAGCGCGCGCTTTGGGATCGCGTGGCGGCGACCACCGAGAATTACCGCCCCAAAAAGGCCGATCGAGCCGAATTAGAGTCTTTTCTTGCGCCCAAACCCAAGCCGAAACCGAAGGCCGAAGGTCTACGCAGCTTCGAGCTGGGTCAGCACGCAAAGCCTTCGTCCAGCCGTCACGATCTGGCCCCGGAGCCGGGCGAGCATCTTGCGCGCCAACCGGTCACGATGGACCGCAAGGCGCATAAGGCGATGACCCGCGGCAAGCTGAAACCCGAAGGGGTGCTCGACCTGCACGGGCTGACTCTGGCCGAAGCGCATCCCGAACTGATCCGCTTCATCCTGAATTCGCAAAGCCACGGCAAGCGGCTGGTGCTTGTGATCACGGGCAAGGGCAAGCGGGGCGACGATGACGGCCCGATCCCGCGGCGGGTGGGGGTTCTGCGCCATCAGGTGCCGCACTGGTTGCGGATGATGCCGCTCGCGCCCGCTGTCATGCAGATCAGCGAGGCGCATCTGAAACATGGCGGCGCGGGTGCCTATTACGTCTATCTGCGGCGAATGCGCTAACCGCCCGAAATCGGCGCGAGGATGATCTGCGTCGTGTTTTCGACCGTCAGCACCACCGCATCCCCCAGCCCCGTGCGCCCCAGCTGTTCCACCTCGAGCACCTGCGCCACCTGCTGCGCGCTGTCGAGCAGCCGGATCAGCGCGGGCGACGTGACGACGTTGAAATGGCCGTCCCCGGTATTGAAGGCCGAGACGTTGATCACCGTCACCCTGTAGCGTGCGATGCGGGAGACATCTTCGAGATTGCCGAGCCGGTCACGCTTGCCCGTCAGCCGCGCCGACAGCTGCAGCGCTCTGTCCTTCGAGGAGGTGAAGATTATGAACGGCGTCGGCAACGTGCCGATCGCGTCGGCCTGCGTCTTGAAAACATCCACCGCAATGTCGGGCGAGATCAGGACCACCCCGGAAATCGTCGAAAATCGACCCTGTTTATGCGCAATCGCCTCCTGACGCAGCACCTCCATCACCAATTCCGAGCCCAGAGAATGCGCCACGATCAGGATGCGTTTCGCCCCCGCCGCGTTCAGATCGTCGATCAATTCCTCCAGCCCGTCGCGCGCGAAGAGCACCGAGTCCCGGTCGTAGGCATAGCCCAGCACATTCGCCCGCGACGGCCAGGAGTAATGCACCATCACGCCGGGCAGATCGAAATCCGCGCCCATCTGCGCCATCCGGTACAGGCCTTCGGCGAAGGAGTTGTTGAAACCGTGGACGAACAGCACCGCCTGTCCGTCATGTTTGCGCAGCGCCGTGCGCAGCTCCGACTGGAAGGCGGATCGAGGCATGTCGATCTCGGATTGCGAGACGAGGAACTGCTTGTCAGGGTCGACCGGCGAGGTGTCGGTCATCGGATAGGCGATCTCGGCCACCTTGCGATCCGGCGGCGTGGCCACGTCGAAGCGCGCGAGCCGCAGCTGCTGACTGCGCGCGGTGCCGAAGGGCTGGCCGGTCTGTGGATCGGGCGCCCGTGTCGAGCCCACGAAAATCGCGCGTGCATCGGCGACCGGGTGATCGAGATAGGCAAGCCGCCCGCGCGGTGCGCAGGCGGCCAAGCTCAGCATCAAGATTACGATCAGAAACCGCGCCATCGCCCGTGCCTTGCATCATCCCGCAGGAGGATACCAGAGCGCGCGCGGGGTGCCAGTGCCCTAGAGGACGTAGCGGCTCAGATCGGTGTCGCGGGTCAGATCGCCGAGCTCTTTCTCGACGAAACCCGCGTCGACGGTGACGCTTTGTCCGCCACGGTCGGGCGCGGTGAAGGACAGCTCCTCGAACACGCGTTCCATGACGGTATAGAGCCTTCTGGCGCCGATATTTTCGACCGAGCGATTGACCTCTGCCGCGATCCGGGCGAGCGCCGCGATGCCATCCTCCGTGAAGGCGACCTCGACCTCTTCGGTCTTCATCAGCGCCTGATACTGCCGGGTCAGCGCGTTGTCGGTCTCCGACAGGATGCGGGTGAAGTCCTGCTCGGTCAGCGCCTGCAACTCCACGCGGATCGGCAGACGACCCTGCAATTCAGGCAGCAGGTCGGACGGCTTTGCGATATGGAACGCGCCCGAGGCGATGAACAGGATATGGTCGGTCTTCACCGGGCCGAGCTTGGTCGAAACGGTCGTCCCTTCGATCAGCGGCAGCAGGTCGCGCTGCACGCCTTCGCGCGAGACGTCGGCCCCGCGCGCATCCGAGCGCGCCGTGACCTTGTCGATCTCGTCGATGAAGACCATGCCGGAATGCTGAACGGCTTCGAGTGCCGCGGTCTTCACCGTCTCGTCGTCCAGAAGCTTGTCGGCCTCTTCCGAGATCAGCACCTCGTAGCTTTCCGAGACGGTCATCTTGCGCCGCGTGGTGCGGTTGCCGCCGAAGGCTTTGAACAGGTCCTGAAGCCCCTGCATCTGCTGCTCCATGCCCGGCTGACCGCCCATCATCCCGAGCGGCATCCCACCGGACTGATCGGCCACGTCCAGCTCGATGATCTTGTCGTCGAGCTCGCCGTCGCGCAGCTTCTTGCGGAACATCTCGCGGGTGCTTTCGCGCGCATCGGTGCCGGCAAGCGCGGCGATCACGCGATCCTCGGCGGCTTGATGCGCCTTCGCCTTCACCTCTTCGCGCATATATTCGCGGGTCTGCACCATCGCGACATCGGCCAGGTCGCGGATGATCTGCTCCACGTCCCGGCCGACATAGCCCACTTCGGTGAACTTCGTCGCTTCGACCTTCAGGAACGGCGCGCGGGCCAGTTTCGCCAGACGGCGCGAGATCTCGGTCTTGCCGACGCCGGTCGGGCCGATCATCAGGATGTTCTTCGGATAGACCTCTTCGCGCAGATCGTCGGGCAGTTGCTGACGGCGCCAACGGTTACGTAGCGCAACGGCGACGGCGCGCTTGGCGTCTTTCTGGCCGATGATGAAACGGTCGAGTTCCGAGACGATTTCGCGGGGGGTCAGATCGGTCATGGATTACTCCGTGGCATAGGGCGGCAGGCGATGCTTGCCGGGGAAATTGGGAAGCACGCGCATCAGGCGCGTGCGCAGCTCGGTCCAGAACGAGCCGAGCGCGGTGAGAAAGAGGCCGATCAGGATCAGCGTGATCCACCAGCTGCGCGGATCGGTGGCATTGCCGAAGGCATAGAAGCTGAGAAAGATCATGTAGCCGATCCCGGCCGTGAAGAAGGAGCGCCGGTCGATGATCAGCGCCAACGCGGCGAACACAGCCAGCGTGGCGAGCAGCAGCACATAGCCCGTCCCCGGCCCCATCTTGTAGAAGGTCAGCGCGAGCGTGTTGACCAGCGCGGGGGCTGCCAGAACGTGCAGCCAGAAGCCCGAGGCCGATTGCCGACCCAGCCGATGCGGGTCGCGCATGTCGAACCAGATGCCACCTGCGAGCGCCAAGAGCCCGAAGACCAGCATCGCCAGCGACAGCGCCGAGCCGTTGGACAGATCGAACAGGTCGACCGTTTTTGAGATCGGCGCCTCGGGGTCGAAGCCCTTCGCGAAGGACAGCAGCAGGCCCAGCCCGCAAAGCCCCACGAGGAACATCGAGAACGGCACCCGGTAGCGCAGGAACCACGCGATCAGCGCCACGGCGGTCGCGACCAGTGCGAGATCGAAGTTCGGGTCTTGGGTGACAAAGCGCATCCCGAGGATTGGAATCCCGAGGAAGCTCGCCAGAACTGCCCCGCCCAGCGTGAGCGTCAGCAGGATCGAGGGCAGCACCATCCGGCGCTTGCGGGTGAAATATTCCCCCAGCAACGCAATCAACGGGATCAGCATCGCGTAACCCAGCTTGCCGCCCGCGAAGAGGAGGAAGCCGAACGACCCGAAGATCAGGATGCCGAGGCCGACGGTCACGAAGATTTCGGCAAAGCCTTTGAACAGCTCGAAGGGTTCGTCCTCTGCGGGAAGGGCCGCGCGACCGGCGAGGCGGTTGCTCGCCAGCGCCATCACCGAGGCGGCCTGCGCCTCGCTGATATGGCCAGCCGCGACCGCCGCACGCAGATCGTCGCGCGTCAGCTCAGCCACCGATGCTCTCCACCGTCAGGTTGCCATTGGTGTAGACGCAAATGTCCGACGCGATCTCCATCGCCTTGCGGGCCACCGCCTCGGCGTCGAGATCGGTTTCCATCAGCCCGCGGGCCGCGGCGAGGGCGAAGTTGCCGCCCGAGCCGATCGCGGCGATGCCGTGTTCCGGTTCCAGCACGTCACCCGCGCCGGTCAGGACGTAAAGATCCTTGCCATCGGTCACGATCAGCATCGCTTCGAGATTGCGCAGATATTTGTCCGTGCGCCAATCCTTCGCGAGTTCAACGCAGCCGCGCATCAGCTGACCGGGCGAAGCCTCGAGCTTCTTCTCGAGCCGCTCCAGCAGGGTGAACGCATCTGCGGTCGAGCCCGCGAAGCCCGCGACGATGTCGTGACCGCCGGGGCTCAGGCGGCGCACCTTGCGCGCCGAGCCCTTGATGACGGTCTGGCCAAGGCTGACCTGCCCGTCGCCCGCGACCACCACTTTACCACCCTTGCGGATGCCGATGATCGTCGTGCCGTGCCAGCCCGGGAATTTCTCTTCGGCCATAATAGTCCTCCGTTTGCGCCAAAGATATGTAACCCGCAGGCCGGGGCTGCAACCCCGCTTGCCGGTGCGGGAGCCTGCGGCTAGCGTCCCCGCATGAGCGCGCAGCACCTTTCGATCTATCTCGATGACTGGATTCTGGAGCAGGTCCGGGCTGGCGAACACAATTTCTTCAAGCGGCTGATCGGGGCGGTGGAGGCGGCGGATTGGACCGTTAGCCTGCATCGGACCGGCCCCGAGGCGCGCGCTGCGGCCCCCGCGCGCGAGGGCTATGCGCTCTACCGGATGGAGCCGCCGACCCATGCGCGGGCGCTGACCTGCCGACGGACCTATGTGGGGGCGTTCTGGCACGTCGAGGCGGAGGCGGAGCGGTGGACCTGGCCGGTCGCTCAGGCGGCGTTCGATGCCGATGAGGTGGATGGAGACGCCGCCGCGCAATTCTTCTTTTCCACGCGAAACAGGCTCTATCCCGGCGTAAAACCGTCCGATGAGGAGGATCTGGCCTTCATTCCGCTGCAAGGGCGACTGCTGGACCACCGCTCGTTCCAGTCGGTGAGCCCGGTGCAGATGATCGAGGAGGTGCTGGCCCGTCATTCCGGCCCGGTCGTGGCCACGCTGCACCCGAACGAGGATTACACAGCGCGCGAAATCGAGGCGCTGGAGGCGATCGCGGCCCGTCACCCACACTTTCGCTTCCAGTCCGGCGGTTCCCCCGAACTGCTCCGCCGCTGCCGCTTCGTCGCCACCCAGAATAGCGCGCTCGCGCTGGAGGGGTTCTTCCTGCGCAAACCGGCGATCCTGTTCGGCCTGTCGGATTTCCACCACATCGCCGGATCGGTGCCGCGCGACGGGATCGAGGCCGCTTTCGAGAATCTGCGCGAGAGCCCGCCCGTGGCGCGATACCTCTACTGGTTCCTGCAACTCCAATCGCTCAACGCAGGCCGCCCCGAATTCGAGGACCGTCTGCGCGCAAGGCTGCGCCATTTCGGCTGGCCGATATGAAAAAAGGCGCCCGAGGGCGCCCTTTTCCGTCAAACCTGATCCGCAGATCAGATCGATTCGTTGATCCAGCTTTGCAGCGCCGCTTTCGGGGCTGCGCCGATCTTGTTCGAGACGACCTCGCCGTCCTTGAACAGGAACAGGGCGGGGATGCCGCGCACGCCCAGCGTCGCCGGGCTGTCGGGGTTCTCGTCGACGTTCACTTTCACGACCTTGATCTTGCCGGACATTTCCTCGGCAATCTCTTCGAGCGACGGGCCGATCATGCGGCAGGGGCCGCACCATTCAGCCCAGAAATCCACCACGACGGGAACGTCGGACTTACGCACTTCCTGATCGAAAGTGGCGTCGGTAACAGCAACGGTAGCCATGTCAGCCTCCTGAATATTGGGTCGGCAAGGAAGGTAAGTTCCGCCCCCGGCGGCGTCAAGATACAGTGGGCGTGCGCAAGCTCCCGTCTAGCTGTGCATCTGCGAGCGGCATGATCGTTCCGTCCTGTGTCCACAGGATCGCGCAGGTAATCGTGCGTCCGGGGTGAATCTGGCGTAGCGCCGCGCGATAGGCGGCCATCTGTCGCACGATCCCGTCGGGCACCTGATCGGGCGACGGGGGGACGATGCGGTTGGATTTGTAATCGAGAATGTGAACCCCTTCGGCATCAATCCGCAGACGGTCGAGGAAACCGTGAATCCGCTGGCCGCCGAATTCCTCCAGCGCGGCGGTGATCTCGACCTCCGCCAGACAGTCCGGCCCCAGCCAGGCCGCCATGCCCGGCGCTTCGAGAACGCGGGTCGCTTCGGCCAAAACAGGCTCTATTTCACCCGGAAGCAGCGCATCCTCGCCCTCGGACAGCAAGAGTTCGGCAAGGTCTTCCCACTGGTCGCGCGGCCGTTCCGGCAGATGCTCGAGAAGCCGGTGCAGGTTGCGCCCGTGACGCAGCGCCTCGTCTTCGTCCATCGTCTCGCCATCACCGAACAGAGCCTTGGCTCCGCCCAGATCGGAGGGCGAAAGCGGGCGCGGCGGGGGCTCGATGGCAGCTGCCGGCGTTAGGCTCCATGCGGGTAGATCCAGTCGCGTGACCTCCTCCGCGGCTGCTGGCGCCGCAGCGTTTTCCGGCCATGCGCCGGTCGCGTGGCGTGGAAACTCGCCCAGTTCTTGCAGCGGTTTGGAAAGGCCCGTGACGTCCTCGGTCCCGGCAGCTTCGAGGCCCGATTTCATCCGGCTATACCAGGTCTCGTCGCCCTCGCCGACCTCGCCCGCTGCGGCCACGATCAGCCATTTCTCCGCCCGCGTCATCGCGACGTAGAGAAGTCGCTGCGCCTCTTCCGCGCGGGCGGTCGTCTCTTTTCCTGCGGCGGAAAGCTGGGCCTCCGGCGCGTCCGGTGCGGGCTGCCGCAGCCCCGCGACGCCATTGTCCAAACGCAGGATTTTAGGCGGATTAGGCTCTTTTTTCTTCGCCGTATCGGGCAGGATGACGATCGGTGCCTCCAGCCCTTTCGAGCCGTGGACCGTCATCACCCGGATCGCGCGCCCTGCCCCGTCCAGCTGCCGCTTCACCTGCACGTCATCCGCATCGAGCCAGCCGAGGAAGCCGGTCAGGCTCGGCACTTCATTGCGCTCGAACGCCAGAGCCTGCGAGATCAGCTCGTCGATTCCGTCCTCCGCTTCGGGACCAAGCCGCGCCAGAAGCCGCTCGCGCCCGCCATGCCGGGTCAGCAGGCGTTCGATCAGCTCGAATGGCCGCAGGAAATCCGAGTGATCGCGCAGATCTTTCAGCATCTCCTGCGTATCAGGGCGCATCTCGCCACGGCGGAGCGCCTCCCAGAGATAGCCCTTCCGGGGCTGCGCGAGTTGGTAAAGCTCCTGCTCGGACCAGTTCAGCAGCGGCGAGCGCAACGCCTCCGCCAGCGACAGATCGTCCTCCGGCGTCGCGAGGAAGCTCAGTAGCGAGCGGATGTCACGCACCGCAAGCTCCGCACCGAGCTTCAGGCGATCCGCCCCCGCCACCGCGAGCCCGATCGACTTGCAGGCGCGAATGATCTCGGAAAACAGTTCCGAGCGGCGCCGCACGAGGATCAGAAAATCGCCCTCATGCACCGGGCGGGCGCCGCCGGGCGCCTCGTGATCGGGGATTTGCACACCTTGCGCGATCATCGCAGAAATCTCGGCGGCGATCATGCGCGACAGCTGCGAAATCGCAGATTCCGCGCTGGTCAGATCGACCGGGCTCTCCCAATCGTCCTCGTCATCGGTCTTTACCGACTCGATCGCGGGCCACAGATCGACGCGGCCCGGAAGCGCCTCGTGGAAGGCGATATGCGAGGGCGCCCCGCCCAGGCCCTGCTCGGCCCCGCGCGCGAATGCTAGGTCCACGGAACGCAGCACAGCGGCGGATGATCGGAAGGAATGTTCCAGCTCCAGCGGCGCGAGCGAACGTCCGATATCCGCGAATTTTCGGGCAAAATGGGCGCGCATTTCCTCGAATTGCTGAAGGTCGGCGCCTTGGAAGGAATAGATCGACTGCTTGCGGTCGCCCACCACAAACAACGTGCGTTCGCCCTCATGCGCGCCTTCGCCGGAGGTGAATTCCTCGGCGATCCGCTCGATCACCCGCCATTGCCGGGGGCTCGTATCCTGCGCCTCGTCGACAAGGATATGGTCAATCCCACCGTCAAGGCGGAACAGCACCCATTGCGCCACCGACGGCTCATCTAGGAGCGCCGCCGCGCGGTCGATCAGATCGTCGAAATCGAGCCAGCCGCGCGCGGCCTTATAGCCGTCGAGCCGCGGCAGGAAGACCTGCGCGAACCGGTGCAACGCATGGGCGCGTTTCGCCGCGACGAAGGCGAGGCGGCGGGGACGGTTCTCGGAGACGCGCTCGGACAGATCGGACAGCGCCGCCATCGTGCCGTCGCCCAGCGATTTCGCAAGCGCCTTGGTGGCGACCTTGTCGAGCTTGGGCTGATAGGCCGGGCCCTCCTTCGGTTTCTTGACGCAAAGAACGTCTTCCAGCGCCTGCACAGCGTCCAGATCGCGGGTACGCGCCGCCGCCAGACCTGCGCCGACGCGCTGATCGTTCTTGGAGCTTGCAAGGAACGCAGGCGCGACGTCGCCGATCATTTTCAGATCGCCGTCGTCGAAGACCGCAGAGAGCAGCGCCTCTTCGGTCATATCCCGCGGCAGATCGTAGGCTTCCAGCAGATCGGGCAAGCCCAGATCGCCTGCAAAACCGACCCTATTCCGGCTTATATCGGCGGCGAGCGACGTCAGATCCTCACCGGAATAGACGCCCAGCAACGCATCGAGCCGGTCGCAATCCGGGCCGGTCGCGATCTCCTCGAGGATATCCTCACGCATCAATTCGCCGGCGCGGTCGTCCATCTCGGAAAAGCCCGGCGAGACTTTCGCCTCGAGCGGGAAGCGACGCAGAAGCCCGGCGCAGAAGGCGTGGATGGTCTGGATCTTCAGGCCGCCCGGCGTCTCGATCGCCTTGGCGAACAGCCGCCGCGCTTTCGCCAGATCCTCGGCCGACAGCGCCTCGTCGGCACCCAGCGCCCGCAGCTTCTCGCGCAGCTTCGCCTCGTCCATCATCGCCCAGCCGCCCAGCAAACCGAGCAGACGGTTCTGCATCTCCGCCGCGGCGGCCTTGGTGTAGGTCAGGCACAGGATGCGTTGAGGCTCTGTTCCGGCCAAAAGCATGCGCGCGACGCGGTCGGTCAGCACCTTGGTCTTGCCCGAGCCCGCATTCGCGGCAAGCCAGACCGAGCTGTCCGGTTGCGACGCCTGATGCTGTCTTAGGCTGGCCGGATGGGTCATGACACGTCCTCCCCCTCGGCCTCATCGGTGACATCCCATTCCCCGAAGCGCGAGACCTGATCGTAATCCGACCGCGCGCGGGCCTTCTGCGGGGCGCGCCGCGCGGTGAAGCCCTGCGTCGGCTCGAAATAGCGCGCGATCAGCTTGCGGAATTTCTCCCAGCTCTCCTCGGGCGTCTCGCTGCGATCCCCGGATTTGCCCTTGATCTGCGTGGTGGCGCCGTCGCCGCCCAGCCGCACATAGGACATGCCCGCGACCTCGCGCGGTCCGATCGCCTCGAAGGCCCCGCGCCCGACCATCGCCGCCTCCAGAAGCATCTGTTTGTTGAAAGCCATCACCTCTCGCTCGGAAGGTGGCGTGCCGGTTTTGTAGTCGTAGATCCACGCGCGCCCGTCCTCGAGAATGTCGATCCGGTCGGGCTTCGCGGTCAGAGTGAAAATCGGCTTTTGCAGTGAAACAGAGCCTTTTTTCTCTATCACCATGGGCGCGCCTTGCGCGCGCCGCTCGGCCTCGGCCCGGCAGAAAGTCTCGGCGATCCCCCGGACCCTTGCGAGCCAGATGCGCTGCGCACTGGGCCACGGAATGTCCCGGGTCATAACCTCCTCGGCGATCTCCATCAGACGCGCCTGCGCCGCCTCGATCGTGGCCGCCTCGTCATAGGTCTTCACGAAGGTTTCGACGATCTGGTGCAGCACCTGTCCCCGCAGCAAGGCATCGGGCTCGGGGCGCAGCGGATCGAGCACTCGCAGCTTCAGGATGCGCTTCGCGTAAATGTCGTAGGGGTCGCGGATCAGGGTCTCGATCGCGGTGACAGGCAACTCGCGCGGGCGCACGTCGACCGGCGGACGTGGCGACGGGCGTTTGGCAGGCTGCAGCGTGATCCGCGGCGTCTCGAGCGCGTCCGCCAGGTCGAGCCAGCGCTTGCCGCGCCCGCGCATCTCGGCCAGCGCCTCGGTGCCGCCTTGATCGGGCAGGCCGTCGACTAGGTTCAAAAGTCGGTTGAGCCAGCGTGACGGGATCGTCTGCGCCTCCGCATCCCGCGCGCATCTCGACAGGATTACTTGCGGCCCGGCGACCGCTTGCTGGAAGTCGTGCGCGGACAGGCCGACCTGCCTTTCGGGCAGCAATAGACCCGATTCCAGCCGCATTTGCCGGCTGAACCATGGATCGGGAGCTGGCGCCTCCGGCCAGCTTCCCTCGTTCAGCCCGCCACAGATCACCAGTTCGGCCCCCTGCGCGCGCGCTTCCAGCGTCCCCCAGATCGCGATCAGCGGGTGCGCGGCGAGCGTGTGCCGCACGAGCCCGCTCTGGAGGTGCCGGTTGACAAGATCGGCGTAATCGAGCGCGCCGAGATGCCCGCCGAAGCCGGACTGGCTACGCAGGTCTTCCATCAGGCGGCGCGCCTCGCGCCCTGCGGCCTCGCGCCACAGCTCGCTGGTCTCGGTCGCGGCACTCGGGCCGGCCGCGATCCGTTCAGCGAGACGGAAATGCTGCTCCACATGATCGGACAGCGCGGCCGCAGAAGGTGCGGCGAAATCCTCGAGAATATCGCAGAGCCAATGCGCCCAGGATTCCCGTGAATCAGGGTCTTTTTCAGCCCATTTCGTGAGACTGTCCCGATCCGGGAAAGCGGGCCCGTAGCGGCGCAGGCGAAGCTCCAGTTCGCGCGTGTTGCGCAAGTGCGGCCCGCGTTCCGCATCACCGGTCGCGGTCAACGGATGTTTCAGCAGCGCGATCAGATCGGCGATCCCGACGGGACGCGCCCGCATCGCCGCGACCTGACGCAGGAAGCGCCCCGCCGCTGTCTGCTGCAGTGGCTGACCCGCACTGTCGTCGGGCACCAGGCCCCATCGGTCGAGCGCCGCCGCCACGCGGCGCGCCAGAAGACGGTCCGGCGTGATCAGGGCCGAACTGACACCACGCTCGACCGCATCGCGCAGCGCGAGCGCGATCGCCAGCGCCTCATGGCGCGGATCGCGCGCTTCGATCAGCGACAGCCCCTGACAGGCTGGAACGAGCGGCCCCAGCCCGGCGCCTTCGCGCCGCCATTGGTCGGTAACCGGCGCCGGTCGCAGCGCCAGCGAAAGGAGGCGATTGCGGTCCGGGTCCGGCGCGGAGATCTCGTCCCAATCGACGACGTCCTCCGCCGAGAGCCCGAGCTTATCGAGCAAGCTGCGATAGCGGAACTGCGGGTGGTCCTCGAGCGGAAATGGGCCGGAATAGAGACTATCCCACGCCGCCTGCGTCATGTCGCGGTCGAAGCCGGGGAGCACGATCGACCCGTTTTCCAACCGCGCGACCGCCTGCATGAAGAGCGAGGTCGCCCCATGCGAACCAGTCGATCCCGCGACGATCACCGGATCCGCAGGCGGGCTTTCGCGCCAGCGCTCGATTACTGCCTCGACGACCATCCGCTGACGGCTCTCGCGGTCCAGTTCGACTTCGTTGTCGAAATAGCGCGCAATGATCCGGATGAAGCGCAGGCTCTCCTGCCAGTGCCGGGCATGGGTCTCGGTCAGTTCGAGCTGATCGAGATCGTCGATATGGACGCCCTCGCTCTTCATCTCTGCGAGGAGAGAATAGAGGCTCTCGGCCAGCGCGAACTGGCTCGCGCCGGCTTCGAATTCAGGCATGGCGCGGGTGAGTTGCTCGACGAACTGGGCCAGTTCCAACTTGCGGCGCAGCGGGGGCACGGGCAGCGGCAGACCCGCGAGCGGATCTGCCCCGAGATCGCTCACCAATAGCAGACGCGGCAGGTAGAGCGCGCCGCTTTCGAGGAAGATCTCGCGCACACGGCGGCGCATCCGTCCGGAGTTTAGATAGAGCGTGACACGCGCCAGTGCCTCGGGCGGCTTGTCGGCGAAGCGCGCTCGTAGGCCCGCTACCAGCGCACGGGGGAAATCGACGCCGGGCGGGAGAGCGTAGACGGAGGCAGCGCCGTCACTCATCGAGCATCGCCTCGGCCAGCGGAATAGACTCGGGTCGTCCGACATCGCACCACCCCCCGTCATGCACGAGCCCGAAGACACGCCCCGCCGCGATCATCTCATCCCAAAGGAGGTTCAGCGAGAATTTCTGCTCGGAGATCGACCCTATTCCAGCAGGATTCAGCATCTGCGCGCCGGTATAGACATAGCCCGGCCCGCGTCTCAGCCGGCCGGTTTCATCCATTGCGAAATCGCCCGCACCCGCATGGCCGCGGGCATTCTCTGGCCGCACCAGCATCAGAAGCGCCGACATGTCCTCTGGTTGCCAGGCTTCGCGCAGCCGGGCCACGGGGTTCTCGCCGGTCCAGACCGCATCTGTATTTAACGTCATCACCGGCCCTTCGCCCAGCAGCGGCAGCGCCTTGCGCAGCCCGCCGCCGGTTTCCAGAATCTCGTCGCGCTCATCCGAGATCGCGACGTCCTGACCGGCCAGATGCGCGATCACCTGATCAGCAAGGTAATGGACATTGGCCACGAGCCGCCGCGCCCCGCCTGCCCGCGCAAGGTCGAGCGCGTGATCGATCAAGGGACGCCCCGCGACTTCGACCATCGGTTTCGGCCGGTTTTGCGTCAGCGCGCCCATTCGCGTGCCGAAACCGGCGGCGAAGAGCATCAAGGCGTCTGGCTGGTCGGGCATTTTCGTCTCAAATCAGCAATCAAATTCGGGTCGGGCGCAGGATAGGCGGCGTGGAAGAGCTCTGCCAGCTCCGCAAGAGCGGGACTGGAGAGGTTACGCGAGATATAGTCGTAGACGCGCGGCATAAACTCAAGATATTGCGGCTTCCCATCCCGGACACAAAGCCGCGCGAAGATTCCAAGAATGCGCATGGCACGTTGCAGACCGAGCAGCCGGTAGGCGAGGTGGAACGCGCCAGTGTCGGCCTCGGTCAGCGCGCAGTAGTGGGCAACTTCGGCTTCCTCGACCTGCGGGCTCACATCGCGGCGCGCGTCCTGCAACGCGGAGACCAGATCATAGGCGGGATGGGCGCGCAGCGCGTCCTGATAGTCGAGAAGACCGAGGCGACGCAGGCCCGGACGATCCAGCAGAATGATATTTTCCGCATGGAAATCTCGCAGGCACAAAACCGGCGTCCACGCTGGAATAGTGTCGAATTTCCGAGTGATCGCCTGTTGCAACCTATCCGCGGCGGCGCGGTCGGTGCAGGGATAGAACTCCGGCACCAGATCCAGCAGTTCGGCCAGTGCCGACCCGTCCAGCAGCGGCAGGTCTGCGGGCGGCGCGTGGTGGCGCAATTCGGCGAGGAATTCTGTGATCAGGGCATAGAGCGCGGCCTCATCCTCGGGTGTCGCATCAAGGTGACGGGCCGCGAGCGCGTCGCCGAAATCTTCGAGCAACAGCAGCCCCGCCGCATCGTCGCGCGCGAGCACCCGCGGAGTCGAAAACCCCGCCTCCGCAAGCCAATCACCGATCCGGGTGAAGCGCGCGATCTCGGAGCCGTTCGGGGCCTTCATCAGCACGGCGCGATCTGCGCCGCGGGTCAGGCGTTCGTAGCTGCGGGCGGAGGCATCTCCGGCGAGCGGGCTGCGCGCGGCCTCCCGCCATCCGGCGGCGGCGAGGAAGCTATGAACCTTGGCTTCGTCAGCCATTCCATGCCTCCAGAACTTCCTGCGCGAGAGGCGTAACAGTCTCGAAACAGACCCTTCGCGCCGCGCCGTCTTCGGTTTGCTCGAAGCGCAGCCGAAGCGCCCCTTTCGGAGCCGCCGAGCCCAGCCGGTCGGGCCATTCGATCAGGCAGATCGCGCTGTCGAACGCCGCATCCAGCCCGAGTTCGAGAACTTCGTCGGGGTCGGTGAGCCGATAGAGGTCAGCATGCCAGATTTCGCAATCGGCCTCGTAGGTCTGCACCAGCGTGAAGGTCGGCGAGGGCACGTCTTCGGCCACGCCGAGCCGCGTCTGGATCAGGGCCCGCGCGAAATGGGTTTTGCCGGCGCCGATCTGGCCATCGAGGAGCAGCACATCGCCCGGCACGGCGAATTCGGCAAACAGCGCGCCAAGCCGCTCTGTCGCCTCGGGATCAGGGAGATCGAGACAGGGCATTTCGGTTGAAACGGGGGCGTGCGTCGGCGCGGGCATGGGTTGCTTCTAGCGCGCGCATCGCCCTTTTGCCAAGCGGCTAGCCTTGCTGAGCGATGATGGCCTCGGCCTTACGTGGCGGCGGCGTGTCGGAAGTCTCAACAACAGCGAAACGCAGCAGGAACGCCCCGCCCGAGAGCGTCTCGAGTCGGCAGGTTACCCGCCGACCGTCGAGCAACGTAATCTCTTCGGTCAGGTTCTCGCGTGCGCCGATTTCGCGCGCGAGGTTTTGCAGCCACGACCAGAAAGCGCTGGGTTCGGCGCAGGCCTGCCATTGCTTTACAGCATCGAGTAACGTCACCCGGCCCAACGTCGCCTCGGGATCGACGCCCCAGAGCGCTCCATAGGCAGCATTCGATATCGCCAATTCGCCGGAAGGACGGAACACCGCGATCGCGTCCCCGATCCTGTCCAAGATCTCCTGAGACATTTCGATTTCACCGCGAAACTGCCGGGTTAGGGACGCTTCCGAGGAGATGTCTTCGAACAGGAACGCTACCGCCCCGTCCGGATGCGGGCGTCCGGTGACGCGATAGGTCTGCCCGCCCGGCAGGTTCCATGTTTCGGCGTGGAACCCCGAGGCGGCCGCCCGCTCCAGCTCGGTCATTTCCTGCCGCCAGCTTCGGTAGTCCTTCGGCTCGGGCACCATTTTAGTCTCGCGCAGCCTGTCGAGAAATGCGTAGAGCGTAGGGCGCGTGGCGAGGAATTCCGGGCCAAGCTGAAGCAGGTCGCTCAGTGCGGGATTGAACAGCCTCAGCTGGCGGTCCCGGTCGAAAATGGCGAGGCCGGTCGGGAGATCGGCAAATGTCTTGGTCAGGGTCTGGACGAAATCACGCAGCGCCTGCTCGGCCCGGACGGCAGCCTCGGCGGGGAGCGCGAAATGTAGCGTACCACCTTCGAGCACGACGGAATGACAGTCGAACCAGGTCGCGACATCCGAAGCTCCTGGCGCGGGCGAGGTCAGCTCGAGCCGGTGGGGCCCGCCGCCGCTGAACGCGTCCGGCGGCAGCGTGAACAGCTTCGGCAGCGGCCAGCCGAACCCCTCTTCATCCGCGTCGAAGGCGCCTGCGCGCAGGAGGTAGGCTCTGTTCGCCCAGGTCAGCTCGCCATTTTTCTCGATCCGCCAGATCAGAACGGGGGAACGGTCGAGCGTGGCGCGCATCATCTCCAACTCGTCCTCCATCGCCCGGAGCGAGAGGTTGTCGACGCGCTGGCCCTGCCCTTCGCCCTCCGGATCGATGAGGGTGATCCGCGCCAGGCCGCGCAGGTTTTCGGCAGTCAGGCGCAGCCGCGGTTTCTCGCCGCGGGTCGCGGTTTCTGTCATCTCGAGCCGCGCGAACTCGGAGAGCCGCGCGATCCGGGACTGAAACTCCGGAAACCGCGGCGCGGCGAAGGCGGTGAAACGGGCCCAATCGGTCACCCCGACGGGCATCGTTTCCAGCAAGCGCCGCGCCGGCGGTGTCGCATCCACAAGCGCCTCATCATCGAACAGTAAGGCCACCTCCTCGACGTCCTCCCGCGCGGCGGGGGTGAGCTTGCGCCTCGGCCCGCGCCCCACGGCAATCCATGTCAGCAGCAATCCGACCAAAGCCGCGCCCACCGAGGTAAGCGCGATCATCGCCGCCTCGAGCCATGCAGTCCTCATATCCTTCGGCCTTTCAAACCTGTCGCGAGGTCGAAGGTGCGGGAGAATCGTTAAGCCGACGTTAACTCACGTCGAGCATGCAGGCGTCGATGGGGATCAGACCGCGATCGGTTGGTTCAGGCCAAGCCCTGCCTCGTCCCGTGCCAGAAGGCGGGTAGCGGGCCAGACAACCTCCACAACCGCGCCGGAGCGCACAGGCGCTGCGGCGCGGGGCGCAAAGGGTACGTCCCCGTTGGAAAAGGTGAGCCGCCCGCCGGTCCTCTCGATCAGGGTCTTCGCGATGAACACGCCAAGCCCCATCCCCTCGTAACCTTTGCGTTCCGCCGCGTTTGCCCGCGGTTGCAGGAAGGGATCGCCGATCCGGTTGAGCACGCTCGCTGGATAGCCTCTGCCGTCGTCACTGATCCGCACGGTGATCTCTTCGTCATCCCATTCCGCCTCAACCCAAACGGTGGATTGGGCAAAATCGACGGCGTTCTGGATGAAATTGCGCAGCGCGTGGATCAGTTCGGGATAGCGGTAGATCGTCGGCTGACGCTCCAGCCCCTCGACAATCGGATGGGCGTCGAAATGAATTTCGATCCCGCGCTCCATATGCGGGTCCGCCGCTTCGCGCAGAACGGCGACGATCGGCGCACTGCGCATATGCAGATCGTCCTTGCCGATCCGACCCATGGAATGGAGGATGTCGCGGCACCGATTGGCCTGCTCGCGGATCAGGAGCGCGTCGTCGCGCAAATCGGGGCTGTCTTCGAGCTCGTCGGCCAACTCCGAACTGACCAGCTTGATCGTCGCAAGCGGCGTGCCCAACTCATGCGCGGCGGCCGCGACGACGCCGCCGAGATCGGTCAGCTTCTGCTCGCGCGCCAAGGCGAGCTGCGTCGCGCGGAGCGCATCGCCCATGGAGCGCACTTCGCTCGCCACCTTATGGGCATAGGCCCCGAGGAAGGCGACGCCGATGATGATCGAAAGCCAGTAGCCGAATTCGAACACGTCCGGCACCGCGATCACCTCGCCGGTCTTGCTGACCAAAGGTAGGTAGACCACGGCGACGATCGAGATCATCACCATTGTCGCAAGGCCGAGAAGGATCGTGGCCGATCTCTCCAGTGCGGTCGCCGCTATGGTGACGGGCACCAGAATGAGCAACGCGAAGGGGTTGTTCATCCCGCCAGTAATCGACAGCAGCAGCGCGAGCTGCGCCATGTCGAACATCAGCGTCGCCGCCGCTTCGGGCTGGGTGAGGCGCTTGGTGTCGGGAAACAGGAAAATCGCCACGAGATTGGCCGCGATCGCTGCCGCCACCGTGGCGAGGCACAGCGCCAGATCCAACGCGATATCATAAACGAAATAGGCCACGAAAATCGCGCCAAGCTGTCCCACGATCGCGGTCCAGCGCAGGAAGATCAGCGTCCGGAGGCGCACCCAGTCGTGGTGAATCTCGGCCGGGCCGGGTTGGGCCTCGAGGCGTTGAGCCATGTCGTCTCCCGCGTCCAAAGCGCACATCGCCGGAATTGGCGGCATGAAAGCATTGATAATCGCCGCCCGCCGCGCGATCAATGCAGCCGTGAGAGGAGTGACAATATGAACCGTATTGCGAAAATTTCCGCCATCGGCGCTTCGGCGATCGTGGTCATCGGCCTTGGCGTTACCTGGTTCGCGGCGACCCGCAGCCAGGACGACGATATTTTCGCGCAATGCCGCCAGAGTGTCGTCGCAGGCGGCGCGGGCGAGATTGGCGGTCCTTTCACGCTGACCGACGAGAACGGTAAGGAGGTGACCGATGCGGATGTCATCACCGAGCCGAGCATTCTCTATTTTGGCTATACCTACTGCCCCGATGTCTGCCCGCTCGACAGCGCACGCAACGCCGAGGCCGTGAGCCTCCTCGAAAAGCGCGGATATTCGGTGACGCCGGTCTTCATCTCGGTCGATTCCGCGCGCGACACGCCGGAGCTTATCAAGGAATTCACCGATTTCATGCATCCGAAAATGATCGGACTGACCGGCACGCCGGAGCAGATCAAGAAGGTCTCGCAGGAATATCGTACCTATTTCAAAGTGCAGGATCCTAACGACCCCTACACGCTGATCGACCACTCGACACAGAGCTATCTGGTCTTCCCCGATTCCGGTTTCGCGGAATACTACAACCGCGACACCACGCCGGAGCAGATGGCCGACAGCGTCGCCTGTTTCGTCGACGCATGGAAAAACGCCAATCCCGACGGCGCAGCCGGAAATTGACCGAGTAGGCGCGCGCGTCTAAAACCAATCAAACGTTAAACTCGACGACAGGGAGTTACGATAATGGCTGAAGACATCAGCGCGGATATCGGTCCGGACAAATCGCTTCTGATCGTCGATGATGATGTACCGTTTCTCACGCGGCTGGCGCGCGCGATGGAGAAGCGCGGCTTCGAGACCCAGACGGCCGAAACCGTGGCTGCAGGCCGCGCCATCGTGCAATCGAACCCGCCCGCCTATGCGGTGATCGACCTGCGGCTCGAGGACGGAAATGGGCTCGATGTGGTCGAGGCGCTTCGTGAAAAGCGTGCCGATGCTCGAATCGTGGTCCTGACCGGATACGGGGCGATCGCGACCGCGGTGGCCGCCGTGAAAATGGGGGCGACCGATTATATCGCGAAGCCTGCCGATGCCACTGACGTCACGAATGCGCTATTGGCGAAAGGCGAAGTCGCCCCGCCGCCGCCGGAAAACCCGATGAGTGCGGATCGCGTGCGTTGGGAACATATTCAACGTGTGTACGAACTTTGCGACCGGAATGTCTCGGAAACCGCGCGCCGTTTGAATATGCACCGCCGGACCCTTCAGCGGATTTTGGCCAAACGGAGCCCCCGCTGACGTTTTGGTCAGGTTGTTAATTAATTTACGTTTCTATTTAATGCTTCGGAATATGCAATTCGGAGCATTAAAATGAATCTAGATGATATGTCCCTCGACGAGCTCAAGGCTCTTCGCAAGCAAGTCGACAAGGCGATCTCCAGCTACGAGGATCGCAAGAAGAAAGAAGCGATCGATCAGCTTGAGCGCGCGGCACGCGATATGGGCTATTCGTTGGCGGAATTGACCGGTTCGGGCTCGGCCAAGCCGCGCCGCACCGTGCCGCCGAAATACGCCAATCCCGACAATCCCAGCGAAACCTGGACCGGCCGTGGCCGCAAGCCGCGTTGGGTGCAAGCCGCTCTCGATAATGGAAAATCGCTCGACGATCTGAAGATCTGAGTCTCGAATTGGATACCTTTATGCAAGGCCTGCCGAAATGGCAGGCTTTTCGCATTACAGCTCTGCCAGAAGCGCTTCGTGGCGTGCGGTATAATCAGCGCGCACTTCCGACGGTGGCCGCAGGTGTATTTTAAAGGTCTCGGCATATTCGGGCGCGAGTTTGCCGAAAACCTTGTCGGATTCCGCCTTGGAAAATCCGGCGATCTGTTCGGCCTCCAACCGCGCCGAAACGATATCCGCCTTTTTGATCGCGCGTTTGATTCGCACGGGAAGCGCCGCGGGTAGACCAAACCGTATATGCACCGCCGCAATCAGACGATTATCGAGCGCGCCGTAGCCTTCGCCGATCGCCGCTTTCACCGGGCTGATCATATCGCCCAGTACATATTCCGGCGCGTCGTGCAAAAGCGCCGCCAATTTCCATTTCGCCGCGATCCTAGGATTCTGGTGGCAGAAAATCTGCTCCACCAGCAGCGAATGCTCGGCCACCGAATAGGGCCAGTCACCGAAGGTCTGCCCGTTCCAGCGGGCCACGAAAGCCAGACCATGCGCGATATCCTCGATCTCGATATCGACGGGCGTCGGGTCCAGCAGGTCGAGCCGGCGTCCCGAGAGCATCCTTTGCCAAGCGCGTTTCATGTGATCACCGTATAGTCGTCGGGAGAACGCGCGAGATAGCGCGCCATCTTGTTTCTGTTGATGAGACGCCGAACGAGCATTTTCTTCATCAGCTTGCTGCCCGGCCAAAGCGTGGCTGCGGCGTCTCGGGTCGCGCTTTACACGGTTTCGTCGGGCCGGTGTCATCCGCAAAAATCTGCGGGAGCATCTGCCGCACATACATGCCCGAACCGCGTCCGCGATCCGTCGAAAAGCCCGCGAATATCGGCTCCGGATCGAAACTGCACAGCGAATCCGGAAGCGTGACCGGCTCGGCGCTCACGATGCAGATGTCGAAATCCCGATTCGGATGGAGCGCGGCAATCTGGGCGGCCGCATGCGCCGCATAAGGCGGGTAAGCGCCGTCGCAGCAAAACGCGATCGCATTGCGGTGCTGCGCCGGTTTCGAGCAGGCCAGATCGATCTCCATTCGCTCCTCTCATGCAGCGCGTATCTGTGACTAGCCAAAGCCAATCCGGCTGTAAACGTCACATAAAGAGGAACATTTCCGCCCATGGCGAGTTCTCGGGTTGACACGGAGAGAAAAAGGGGACGCGAAAATGCAAACCTCGAAAACCACGTTTCTTACCGCCGGGATCGCCATCATTTCGATCCCCGCGACCATCGCCATCGCGGCCGTGCGCAGCGACGAGGCTGTGACGCCTGCCCAGCATCCCCAAGCGGCGCGGCAGGTCATGCTCGACGGCTACGAGGGCAACGGGCGCCCGATGGAGGATATCCCCTCCGAAATTCCCTATGGCGATCTTTCCGCCTTCGACGACGTCACCGCGATCGGCGAGGCACAAAGCCCCAACCAACCATATTGCGACAAGCGCGCGAAGCTGGTGGATTCCCTCAATCACGATTTCGCGGAGAAGCCCGCGATGACGAAACAGCTCGGCGATCACCGCAAGGTCGAGCTTTACGCCTCGAGCCTCATGGGCACCTGGACTGCGGTCTATACCCGCGCCGACAACGTCTCCTGCATCGTATCCTCGGGCACCGACTGGAAGCGTGGCAAGAACCCGGTGGCGCTTCTGCATCGCGAAGGGATTCTTCCCGCCACCTGATCGTGATCGGCCTTCATTGCCGCTTTACGGTCCCGGTGCTACATAGCTCCCAAATTCAGATTGGGAGCCGCGCATGGCCGATTACGTCATCAAGGATATAGCTCTGGCCGAATATGGCCGCAAAGAGCTCGACATCGCCGAAACCGAAATGCCGGGCCTGATGGCCTGTCGCGCAGAATTCGGCGAGAGCAAACCGCTGAAAGGCGCGCGCATCGCGGGGTCGCTGCACATGACAGTGCAGACCGCTGTGCTGATCGAAACACTGAAGGCGCTTGGCGCCGATGTGCGTTGGGCCTCGTGCAACATCTTCTCGACGCAGGATCACGCGGCCGCGGCTATTGCTGCGGGCGGCACGCCTGTCTTCGCGATCAAGGGCGAGACGCTCGCGGAATACTGGTCCTATACCGACCAGATTTTCCAGTTCGAGGAAGGCACCTGCAACATGATCCTCGACGACGGCGGGGATGCGACGCTCTACATCCTGCTCGGCGCGCGGGTCGAGAACGGTGAGACCGACCTGATCGAAGTGCCCACCTCGGAAGAGGAAGAGGCGCTGTTCGCTCAGATCAAGAAGCGCATGAAGGAAAGCCCCGGCTGGTTCACCAAGCAGCGCGACGCGATCAAGGGCGTCTCGGAAGAGACCACGACCGGCGTGCATCGCCTTTATGATCTGCACAAGAAGGGGCTGCTGCCCTTCCCGGCAATCAACGTGAACGACTCGGTCACCAAGTCGAAGTTCGACAACAAATACGGCTGCAAAGAGAGCCTCGTTGACGGCATCCGCCGCGCGACCGACGTGATGATGGCCGGCAAGGTCGCCGTCGTCTGCGGTTACGGCGATGTGGGCAAAGGCTCCGCCGCTTCGCTGCGCGGTGCAGGTGCTCGTGTGAAGGTCACCGAGGTCGATCCGATCTGCGCGCTGCAAGCTGCGATGGACGGGTTCGAGGTCGTCGTGCTGGAAGACGTGGTCGACAGCGCCGACATCTTCATCACCACCACCGGCAACAAGGACGTCATTCGGATCGAGCATATGCGCGAGATGAAGGACATGGCGATCGTCGGCAATATCGGCCATTTCGACAATGAAATTCAGGTCGCGAACCTGAAGAACCACAAATGGACGAACGTCAAAGAGCAAGTGGACATGATCGAGATGCCCTCTGGCTCGCGCATCATCCTGCTGTCGGAAGGCCGCCTGCTGAACCTGGGCAACGCCACCGGCCACCCGAGCTTCGTGATGTCGGCGTCGTTCACCAATCAGGTGCTGGCGCAGATCGAGCTGTGGACCAAGGGCGATGACTACGCGCCGGGCGTCTACATCCTGCCCAAGCACCTCGATGAAAAGGTCGCCCGCCTGCATCTGGACCGGATCGGCGTGAAGCTGACCCAGCTCAAGCCCGATCAGGCGGAATATATCGGCGTCACGGTCGAAGGCCCCTTCAAGCCCGAGCATTACCGCTACTGACCGGATCACATCGCGATTTCGAAGGCCGCGCGGCAAGGCGCGGCCTTTTTACGTGCAACGCGGGCGATGATCGGTTTTCCTTGGGACAGGAGGAGAGCGATGACACCCGAAGACCTTGCCGCGCGTTTCAAACCGCAGTTGGAAGCGGAGCTGGCAGAGCTGCGCACCGCCTCGCAGGACACCGCGCAGACCCGCAAACCCGTCGAGCTGGACCAGCAAAGCGTCGGTCGGCTGTCGCGCATGGACGCGTTGCAGAATCAGGCGATGGCCAATGCGGTCGACGGTCGCCGCAAGCATCGGATCACAGCGATAGAGGCCGCGCTCCAGCGTATCGAAGAGGACGAATTCGGCTATTGCGACAGCTGCGGCGAGCCGATCCCCGAGAAGCGCCTCGAACTCGACCCGACCTTCACACAATGCGTTTCCTGTCGAGGCGGAGGCTGAGGTGCGACAGGTCCGGGATTTACACTTTGTAATTTCCCTATCTGGGCTTAACCTGCGCCTGCCTTCATTTCTGGGCAAAGCAACCTGATAGGTGGGACAGATGGGTAAAAGAGACGAGCTGATTGAGAAATACGCCGAGGATCTGAAATCCAAATGCGGCATGGCCCCTGACATGGAGCTTCTGACCAAGGTGACGATCGGCTGCGGCCCCTCGATCTACGATGCGGATGCATCGACCGTCGCGGCCACAGACAAGGGGGAGCTGGAAACCGTGAAGGACAACTTCCTCGTCAAGAAACTCGGCCTCTCCGACGGCCCCGAACTGATGGATGCGATCGACAGCGTGATCGAGACCTACGGCCGGTCCGAGCGCAACAAGTATCGCGCCGTGATCTATTACATGCTCACCAAGCATTTCGGCAAAGAGAGCGTGTACGCCTGATCGCGACAGCCTCGCGTAGAATGTGACGCCCCGCGGCCCGGCCTGTCCGGGCCGTTCGCTTTAGCGGATCAGCGCCTTGATCCCCGCGACATGCGCAGCCCGCGCACCCAGCGCATCGGCAGCGAGCGTCGCGACCGTTTCGTCCAGCGTCTCGCGCGGCACGATCCGGTCGATCAACCCCCAGCCCAAGGCCTCTTCGGCCTCGATCTTCTGCCCCGCCATCAGGATCATCTTGGCCCGCGCGGGCCCGACCAAAGCGACCATGCGCGCCGGGTCCGAGGGCTGCGGCAGGAAGCCGAGCTTCATCACCGGGTAGAAGAATTTCGCGCCCGGGACGGCGATGCGCAGATCGCAAGCGAGCGCCATGCCCATCGCGCCCCCGGCCAAAGTGCCGTTCAGCGCCGCGATCGTCAGGCAGGGCAGCGAAGCGATCGCGCCGGAAAGCCGTTCCCAGACCGGGTCGGTCGCGAGCGTTACCGTCTTCGCCTCTGCCAGATCGGCCCCGGCGGAGAACACCTTGCCGGTCCCGGTCAACACGAAAGCCCGCGCCTCCTCGCGCCCCGCACGCTCGGCCAGATCGGCGATCTCGCCCAACATCGCGCCGGTCAGCGAGTTGGCTTTTTCAGGCCGGTCGATGGTCACGCGCCACAGCCCGTTCTCGATCTCGTGGCAGATCATTCCCAGCCTCCTCACAACTCCCGTGAAACCCCTCTAGCAGCCCCGCGAAGGCTTGACCATCGGCCTGACCCAAAGGAGGATGGCCGCGACTTGGTTCTCAGTGGAAAGGTACCCTCTTATGGCATGGCTCAAAACCGTCGGTTCCGGCGCCGTCGTGGTTTCGCTGCTGTCCACCACGGCCTCTTTCGCGGATGTAACCGCGGAGCAGGTCTGGCAGGCGTGGCAATCCGAATACCAGACCTACGGCTACGAGGTGATGGTCGGCGGTCAGAACCGAGAGGGCGACACGCTCATCGTCTCCGACGTGAAGATGGTGCGCAATGTCGACAATATGAGCCTCACGCTCGACGTTCCCGAACTGAAGCTGCGCGACCGCGGCGACGGCACGGTGGAGACCATTTTCCCCGAGAAGATGACCGGTGACATGACCGGAAAGCCGGGCACCGACACCTCGGACGTCGCCATGAAGATGACGATGACCCAGACCGACAGCAAGATCATCGTTTCCGGGTCGCCGGGCGATCTGACCTACGATATCGACGCGCCGAAACTGACCGTGGATCTCGACCAGACCGTCTCCGCCGAGGGGCAGGATGTTCCGATCAAGATGTATCTTGCGCTGAAGGACACCAAGGGCAATTACCACGTCGTCGACGGCGATATGCATTCGGTCGACTCGAAGATGGCGATCGGCACGCTCGACCTCACCGCCTCCGGGGCCGATCCCGAGGGCAGCGGCACGTTCAACATGAACGGCCAGATGAACGATCTCTCCTACGAGGGGAGTTTCGCGATGCCCAAGGACGTCTCCTCCGAAAAGCTCGACGAAGCGCTCAATGCCGGTGCGAACCTCGATCTGACGATGACCTATGCCAGCTCGAACTGGGCGACCACCGCCGACGGACCCAACGGCAAGGTCGATCAGAAGACCACCGACGAGGGCGGGAAATTCGACGTCACGATGTCGAAGGACGGTCTGTCCTTCGGCGGTCAGAGCAACAACGGCCACATCGAGATCGCCACGCCCGATCTGCCTTTCCCGATCACCGCGGATATCCAGTCGGCGGACATGACATTCGCGATGCCGGTCGCAAAAGCGGATACGGCGCAGGACTACAAGGCGAAGCTCGGCTTCAACGGCGTCTCGGTCTCCGACAACATTTGGGCGATGTTCGATCCGAACGGCGATCTGCCGCATGACCCGGCGACGCTGCAGGTGGATCTCTCGGGCAAGATGAAGCTCACCGAGGATCTGTTCAGCCCCGCCGCCGCCGCGATGGACTCGCCCCCGATGGAGGTCCAGACCGTCGACATCAACAACATCAAGCTGTCGATGGTCGGCGCCGATCTGAACGGCAAGGGCGCGCTGGAGCTGAAGAATGGCGGGCCGATGCCGATGCCCACGGGCAAGATCGATCTGACGCTGACCGGGGCGAACGCGCTGATGGACAAGCTGGTCTCGATAGGCCTCGTGCCGCAGGATCAGATCATGTTCGGGCGGATGATGCTGGGCCTCTACGCCAAGCCCACGGGCGACGACGCCTACGCGTCGCAGGTCGAGTTCAAGGATGGCGGGGAAATCCTCGTCAACGGCCAACGCGTCCAGTAAACACCGAAACCCACGGCGCGAAGCCGTCCGGATCTCCGGGCGGCTTCGCGTTTTTCTCACGAGGTGGAAATGACCAAGCCCTCCCTCTCCGATCTGACCCAATCGCTGCTCGAGGCCGCGAAGCGCGCAGGCGCCCCGGCCGCCGATGCCATTGCAGTCGATGGGCGTTCGGTTGCGATCGATGTACGCGAAGGCCGTCTCGAACAGGCCGAGCGGTCCGAGGGCGTCGAGATGGGGCTGCGTGTCCTCCTCGGTGGCAAGCAAGCCTGCGTTTCCGCCTCCGATATTTCCGCGCGCACCTTCGAGGAAATGGCCCAGCGCGCGATTGCGATGGCCCGCGAAGCGCCGGAAGATCCGTTCATTGGCCTCGCCGATCCCTCTCAGTTGACCGACCGTCGCGATGCCGACGGAATGGAACTGGCCGATCCGAGCGCCGAACCCTCCGCCGAGGCACTGCAAAGCGACGCGCTCGAAGCCGAAGCAGCCGCGCTCGGTGTCGAAGGCGTCACGCAGGTTCAATCCGCCTCCGCCGCCTATTCCTATCGGCGTGTCCATGTCGCCGCCTCCAACGGTTTCGCGGGCGGCTACGACCGCAGTTCGCGCGTTGTCTCCGCCGTCGCGATTTCCGGCGAGGGGCTTGGGATGGAGCGCGACTGGGCCGCCGAGAGCCGTGTTTTCCAGTCCGACCTGCCAACTGCGCAAGAAATCGGGCGCCTGGCGGGCGAACGCGCTGCGGCCCGTGCCAATCCGCGCCGCCCGAAAACCGGTGCCTATCCGGTGCTGATCGACGAGCGCGTCTCGGGCAGCCTGATCGGGCATCTGCTGTCCGCGGTGAACGGGCAGGCAATCTGCCGCGGAGCCTCGTGGCTGCGCGACGCTCTGGACGACCAAGTGCTGCCCGACGGCCTGTCGCTGATTGAGGAGCCGCATCGCAAACGGGTCTCCGGCTCGCGCCCCTTCGACGCGGAAGGGCTCGCTACCGCGCGCCGCGCCATCGTCGAGAACGGCGTGCTGAAAAGCTGGACGCTCGACCTCGCCTGCGCGCGCAAGCTGGGGCTGCAATCGACGGCAAATGCCAGCCGCGGCACCTCTTCGCCGCCCTCGCCCGGCATCGGTAACGTGACCCTGACCCAAGGCGACAAGACCCGCGAGGAACTGATGGCCGAAATGGGCACCGGACTTCTGGTAACCTCCTTCATCGGGGCGACGATCAACCCCAATACCGGTGATTACTCGCGCGGGGCCTCGGGCTTCTGGGTCGAAAACGGCGAGCCGGTCTATCCCGTCAACGAGTGCACTATCGCGGGCAACCTGCGCGACATGCTCCGCAGCATCCGACCCGCGAATGACGCGCGGATGCATCTGAGCCATATCGTGCCCTCGCTTCTCCTCGAAGGGATGACGCTTGCCGGAGACTGATCTTCCCCTGCTCATCGAGACCGCCAAAGAGGCCGGTGCGCTCGCGCTCACATACTGGAAAAAAGCGCCCGAAGCCTGGGACAAAGGCGACGGGGCCGGTCCGGTGTCCGAGGCCGATCTAGCGGTGAACGCGCTGCTGGAAGAGCGCCTGCGCGGCGCCCGGCCCGATTACGGCTGGCTGTCCGAGGAAAGCACCGACGATCCGGCCCGTCTTGAGGCGCGCTCGACCTTCATCGTCGATCCGATCGACGGCACGCGCGCCTTTCTCGCCCATGATGGCGGCTTCGCACATGCGCTGGCCGTGGTGCGCGATGGCGCGGTCGTGGCGGGCGTGGTGCATCTGCCGGTGCACGATCTCACCTATTCCGCATCGATCGACGGTCCGGCTTGCCTGAACGGGGAGCCGCTGCGGCCCGGTGCACAAGAAGTGCTGTCCGGCGCGACGGTTCTGACCTCGAAACTCTCCGACAATCCAAGCTTCTGGCGGCACGGTCAGCCGGATTATCAGCGCCATTTCCGCTCGTCGCTGGCGTGGCGGCTGTGTCTGGTGGCCGAAGGGAGGTTCGACGCGACGATCTCGCTGCGTCCGGCGTGGGAGTGGGACATCGCCGCCGCGAGCCTGATCGCCCAACGCGCCGGGCTTCTGGCAACGGATCGCAATGGACGCGCGCTGCGGTTCAACCGCTCCCCTCCGCAATCGAGCGGGCTGGTCGTCGCCAACCCGGTCCTGCATGAGAAATTCATCGAGAATCTGGCGTTTTGGCCTGATTAGGGTCTACCAGCGCAACACGCGCTTCCCGAGCAAAGCACCCACAAGCATCACGACGACGATCCCCGCGCCATACCACGTGACGTAGAAAAGCGGGCTGTCCTCGGTGCAGTGCAAGGCGTAGATCGCGGTACCCATTCCTCCGGCGGCGAGCCCCGCGAGCGCCCCGGCCCGCGCCGGGCGCGTCACCGCCCCTTTGCGCAGGCTCACGAGAAGCGCGCCCAACGCCGGGAAGGACAGCATCGGAACGGAGATCAGACAGGGCAGGATCGTCTCTCCCTTGAAATCCGCCATCCGCTGCCCGTCGGGCGTGGTCAGGTAAGCATAGGCCAAAAGCGCGGCGCCGAGTGCCGGGAAGATCCAGAGCCACCCGGTCGACACCTTCGCCGTGGGCTGCCCCAGGCGCACTGCCATCGGCGTCACGAGCACGGCCAAGACCAGCGGCAGGTAAAATTTCGGGGCGATTTCCGGCGTCATAAGGGTCTGTTGCAGCGGAAACCGCAAACCATAGACCGAAATCACGAACAGCGCTGACAGGAAAAGCGCCGGCACAAGCCAGCGGCCCAGCACCTGTTTCGGGCGGGGTTCGTGCAACGTGTCCTGTTGCAATACGGATATCAGGTCTTCGGTCTTCATATCTCGATCAGCCTCTCGCGAAGCGCGGCCAGTTTTTTCAACGAACGATGCAGCATGACCCGCACCGCTCCCTCACTCATATCTAACGCATCGCCAGTTTCCGCGATGCTTTTCCCTTCGAGCCCGATAGCGCGCACCAGTTGCGCTGCGCGGGGCTCCAGATGGGTCAAAAACGTCTCTATATCGGCCTTTTCTGTAGGATCCGCCTCAGGCGCGGCGGGCAGCACCTCGGCGAAGTCCTCGACCGGAAGATGGAAACGTCGCCCGCGTTTGCGAAAGGCGTCGACCACCTTGTGCCGGGCGATTGCGTAACACCACGGCGCAGCAGGCTCATCTTCGCGCCAAGTGTGACGCTTCAGATGGATGGCGAGCAAAACCTCCTGCACAACGTCCTCGCAATCAGCCTCTGACAACCCTCCGCCACGCGACCGCACCACCGAGCGAAGCACGGGGGTCACGGCTTGCAGGAACAAGCCATAGGCGCGCTTGTCGCCCGCATTCGCAGCCCGCAGGAGCTGCGACCAATCTGCCCGCCGATCATGCATCATCGCCGTCCCTTCGTTCGCGATCATGCCTTCGTTACAGCCGGAGCGAAAAACTTTTTTCTTCACGCTGGCGTGAGCATCGTAACGACGCCGTGACCTCTCGCGAACGGTGATCAGGGCCGCAAGAGGCCCCAACCAATCAGGGAGACTACCATGAAGACCGAAACTACCCTTGGCTTTGCCGCTGCTCTGACCTGCGCGATGGGGTTGGCCAGCGCCGCCCATGCCGAAGATCAGGCGATGGAGAAATGCTACGGCGTCGCGATGGCCGGGCAGAACGATTGCGCCGCCGGCCCCGGCACCACCTGCGCCGGCACCGCGACTATGGATTATCAGGGCAACGCCTGGAAACTCGTCCCGGCAGGCACCTGCACCTCGATCGAGACGCCGCACGGCATGGGCTCGCTCGAACCGAAAGAGATGTGACCCCAAGCGGGGCGTGCGGTCGGCGTGCGCCCCGTTTTCTCATCCATGGAGGCTGCCATGACACTGCCACGCAAAGCGGGCCTCGGCTTCAAGCCAGAGCACTTTCCCGCCATATCAGAGACGAAACCGGACCTCGGGTTCTTCGAAATCCACGCGGAAAACTATATGGGCGCGGGCGGGATGCCGCATGCGATGCTGGAGCGGCTGCGCGCGGACTACGCGCTTTCGGTGCATGGCGTGGGCCTCTCGATCGGCGGGCCCGATCCGCTGGATCGCGACCACCTCGCGCGGCTCAAGGCGCTCTGCGACCGATACGACCCCGAGAGCTTCTCGGAACACCTCGCCTGGGCAAGCCATGGTGGCGTCTGGATGCACGATCTGCTGCCCCTGCCCTACACTGCGGAAACGCTGGCGCTGACCTGCGATCACGTCGATGAGGTGCAGGAGCATCTCGGCCGCCGGATGCTGCTCGAAAATCCGGCGACCTATGTACTCTTCGACAATTCCGAGATCCCCGAGACCGAGTTTCTGACCGAGATCAGCCAGCGGACCGGCTGCGGATTGCTGTTGGATGTGAACAATGTCTTCGTGTCCTGCGTGAACCACCGACAGGATCCTCGCGCCTATCTCGAGGCGTTCCCGCTGAACCGTGTCGGCGAGGTCCATCTGGCAGGTCATGAAGAGGAAGAGCTGCCCTCCGGGCCCCTGCTGATCGACAGCCACGGGCGCGAAGTCGCTGAACCGGTTTGGGCGCTTTACGCCGAAACAGTCTCTAACACTGGACCGCTACCGAGCCTTATCGAGTGGGACAACGACGTGCCGGACTTCGCTACTTTAATGGCCGAGGCCGAGCGTGCGTCGATGATCCTGTCGGGTGACCACCATGCCCTCGCATCGTGACTTCGCCCGCGGTTTCCGCGAGGGCCTGGCCGGAGGGCCCGCGCCGCAAAACGCTACCGCCCAAGATCCAGCCGAGATCGAGCGCCGCTTCGACGTTTACCGCAACAACGTGGCGCATGGGCTGACACAGGCCCTCGCGCGGCATTTCCCGGCGATCGAGCGGCTTCTTGGCGCGGATTGCTTCAGGGGGCTCGCCCGGGCCTATATCGCCGAGCACCCGCCGCACACGCCCGTTCTGACCGAATGGGGCGGCGCGTTTCCGGCCTATCTGGCAGATGAACCTTCGCTGCAATCGCTAAGCTATCTGCCCGACGTCGCCCGCATCGAATGGGCGCGCAGCCGGGCCTATCACGCAGCCGATTCAGAGCCTATTGCGCGGGAATGCCTGCAAGAGACAGCCAAACGCGCGGGCACTCATCTGTGTCTCGATCTGCATCCGTCGGTGCAGGTTCTTCAGCTCCTGACGCCTGCGGGTTCGATCTGGGCCTCGCAACAACCAGGTGGCCCCGCTCCACCGCGGGCGACCGAATGGAGGCCGGAGACACTGCTGATTGCGCGGCGCGGGATCGCTCATGTAATCACGTCCGTCGTTCGTAGCTCGACCGGTCGCTTCATCTCGACCCTGTGTGCAGGCGAAACCGTCGCCCGCGCACAAGACCGCGCGGGAGCGGATTTTGACCTCAACGCAGCGCTTCTGCTGCTGCTGGAGAATGCGCTGATCGTCGGCGCGGGCATCGAAAAAGGAGACGCCTCATGACCGACGCGATCGAGATCAAAACGTCAAAACAGGGTCTATTCAGGCTGTATCATAGGTTTTCCGATCTAGCCCAGCGCCTACCGGAGGAGATTGTTCTGATCGGAGCGCGGCTCTTTCCAGCGATGGTGTTCTGGATGTCCGGGCGGACGAAGGTGGAAGGGTTCATGATCAAGGATTCCACCTTCACCCTCTTTCAATACGAATACGACCTGCCCCTCATTCCGCATCAATGGGCGGCGGTGCTCGCGACATTCTCGGAGCATTTCTTCCCACTTCTGCTGATCCTCGGCCTTGGCAGCCGACTTGCAGCGCTCGCGCTTCTGGCAATGACGCTGGTGATCCAGATCTTCGTCTATCCCAGCGCATGGGTGACGCATGGGCTTTGGGCAATCGCGCTTCTGACGGTTCTGATGAAGGGCCCCGGGCGGCTTTCTTTCGACAAGCTCCTTGGATTGGAACGCTGAGCCTTGCTCTCCCCGCCTGCACGATTATGTGTGAGCGCAAAGGAGAGCGGATGCGCGAGAGCGACGATATCGAAGCGGCCATGAACCATGCCGAAAGCGACGGTCGCGGCCACCAGCCCGATCCGGCGAATACGCGGTTGTTGCGCGATGCGCTCGCGCAGTTCGCGACCGGTGTGACCGTCGTCACCGCCTGCGCGCATGACGATACGCCGGAGCCCGTCGGGATGACGGTGAACAGCTTCGCCTCGGTTTCGCTCGATCCGGCGCTGATCCTTTGGTCGGCTGCGCGTTCCTCGTTCAGGCATGCGCATTTCACTGCAACCGATGCCTTCGCGGTGCATGTGTTGCGCTACGATCAGGAAGCGCTGGCAAAGCGGTTCACGAAGCGCGGCGAGGGGTTCGAGGGGCTATCCTACAGGCTGAACGCGGCCGGTGTACCGCTGATCGACGACACGCTCGCCCGGTTCGAATGCGTCACCGAGGCGCGCCACGACGGCGGCGATCACACGATCATCATCGGCCGCGTCACCCGCTTCGTTAAAGGCGCAGGGACTGATCCGCTGCTCTTTGCGGGCGGCCAGTTCGGGCGGTTCCTTCCCGATCAGCGTAGCTGAGCGATCTGCCGCGCAAGCTGCGTCACCGCCGCGCTGTTCGCTTTTGCGATGGCCTGCGGTTCCTGAGAGCCGACCGGCACCGTGAAATCGAACCGACGCACCGTTTCGCCGCTGCGCTCATAGCCGTTCGCCGAGACGAAATAGACGCCCGAGACATGCAGCAGACCATCGGCGCCCGGCAGCATCTGCTCGATCCGGACCTCGATCTTGCGCGTGGGCGGATCGGCGAGCGGCCACGGCTCGGAGATCACCGTCGCGCCGGAGAGAGACGAAATCTGCCGCGCCAGCGCCAGCGTCACCGAACGCGCGGGATCATCCGCCCAGAGGTTGTCCGGGTTCGAGCGCAGCGCCCCGTCGGGGGTCTGGAAGGCGATCTCCTGTCCGCCCGCGTAGTCCGGAAGCGACACCTCGCGCAGTTCGGCCCGGCCAAGCCGGTTCGGCAGCGCCTTTTCCGCGGTCGGCGGGTCGATCGGATAGCGTGCGATCTTCTCGGGATCGGAACAGGCCGCGAGGCCCAGGAGGCATAGCGGGATCAGGCTCAGAGCTTTCATCGTCATCTCCTGTTAGCGGCCCAGAATGAAGGACTGCGGATTTCGTTCGATCATACGCGCGAGCGAGCCGATGTTCGAGATCGCCCGACGCAGCTCACGTAGTGTGCTGAGGGTTTCGTTCGAGAAGTTGGATCCACGGCCATAGGTCGCGACGAGCGCCTGCGCCTGATCGACCAGCGATTGCAGCTTCTGCGTCAGTTCCGGCAGGCGGTCCGAGGCTTTCGACACCGAATTCGCGGCGTTCTGCGCCGCATCGAGTGTCTGGTTCAGCTTGTCGGCGGCATTGGCCTCCTTCAGCTGGTTCAGGATCGCCGCCGTCTGCGTCAGCGTATCGTTGAGCGATTGCGGCAGGTCCTGCGTGCCGGGCTTGTTCAGCAGCGCGTCGATACTGGCGAGGATCGTGTCGAGCTTGTCGCCCAGGTCCTTGAGCGGCATATCCGCGATCGCAGAAGCCGCGCGATCCGCGGAAGCGAGCGTCTTGTCGAGACCCGAGATTTCTTCAAGCACCGAAGAAGCAGCCTCTGTCACCCTGTCGAGCGCGGATACCGTCTTGTCTGCGGCATCCTTGTTGTTCAGATCGGTCGCGAAGGTCTTGAGCTGCTCCAGCAGGCCGGACAATTCGCGCGGCACCTTACGGGTGTCTTCGCTCTCGGCCACGGCGGAGATCGAGTCGAGTGTGCGGATGGCAGAGTTCATCACTTCCTCGATCGGCAGGCCTTCGATGCGCTTGAACACCCCTTTCGCCGATTTCGCCAGATCGTTCTCGGCCGCAGGCGCGGTCGGGATCGTCGGATAGGGATCGGCATCCAGATTCATCTCGGCATTCGGTAGATCCGGCACATCGGTCAATTCGATCACCATGGTGCCGCCCAGAAGGCCGGTATTCGCGATACGCGCCCGCAAGCCGTTCTGGATTTCGCCCTGCAGGAACTGGGTCACGGCCTCTTCGCCGGCGTCGCGCGACAGCCCGAGCCGGTCCGGCGACAGGGCGATCGTCAGCTGTTGCTGCGCGTAGCGCTGACCGGTGCTGTCCTTGCGGATCTTGATCGCGAGCGCGGTGACCTCGCCCGCCTCGACGCCCCGGAACTGCACTTTCGAGCCGACTTCGAGCCCTTGCACAGGGTCGTCGAAGAGCAGCGTGTATTTTGGCGGATCGACCACATCGGACTGGAAGACAGAGTTTTCCGCAGTGTCTTTGCTGTCATAGAGCCGGAACGCTTGTTGATCTTCGACGATCCCGCCGCCGCTGGTGAAGGTGTCGAACTCCACCCCGCCCTGTACCAGCGTCGCAAGCGAGCGCACGTCGAGGCTGAGACCCGAGGTATCGAATTTGACGGAGAAGCCCGACGTGTCCCAGAACCGGGTCTGGGTGGTGAGCAGCTTGTTATGCGGCGCTTCGATGAATGCGTCCACGATCACGCCGGAGCCGTCGTCGTCGAGCCGCAGGTTCTGAAGATGGCCCACGGTCAGCCCGTGATAGAGAACCGGCGCCCCATCTACGATCCCGCCCGCGTCCTTCGCACGCAACTCGATGATGGTGCCCTTGCTCGGATCGGGAGAGACCGGCGGCTTGTCCAGTCCCTGAAACAGGGTCTGCGAACCGTTGGGCTTGTTGTTCCAGAAGCCCTCGATATAGGTGCCCGACAGCACCGTCCCAAGGTTCTGAATACCACGCGCCGACACTTCAGGGCGGACCAGCCAAAATTTCGCATCCTGATCGACGTAAGGTGCGACCTCGTTGTCGAGGCGCACGCCGAGCCGCACCTGCTCCAGATCGTGGGTGAACGAGACGCTCTCGACCTTGCCGACCTCGACCTCGCGGAACTTCAGAGGCGTGCCCACCTCGACCCCGGTCGCGTCCTTGAAATCGATATGGATCAGCTCCCCGCGATCCGCGACCGTCTTCCAGGCGACACCAAGCGTGATCAGCAATGCGATCAGCGGTACGATCCAGACCACGGAAAGCCGCGTCCAGATCGGGCGCGGGGCGTTGGAGGTTTCCAGTTCTGCCGGGCCGGTCTCGGGGGTGTCGTTCATGAACTCACTCTGTCAGGGCCGCGCCAGATCAGGCGCGGGTCGAAGCTTTGTGCGGATAGCATGGTGAATGCAACCGAGAGGGCGAAAGACGCGGCGGCAGGGCCGGGATGGATCGAGGCCACGAAGCCAAGCTGCACCAGCGCGGAGAGGATCGCCACAACGAAGACGTCGATCATCGACCATCGACCGATGAACTCCACCACCTCGTAGAGGTGCAGATGAGGATGACCACCCTTGCGGCGCTCGTTTCCGACCGCGATGGCGAGATAGGCGATGGCGATGAATTTCCCGATCGGGATCATCACAGAGGCCCCGAAGACGATCAGCGCCACGCCGTAATTGTGATGCCGCCATAGCTCGATCGCGCCGCCGACGATGGTGTTTTTCTGCTCGTGGCCTAGCGTCGCGGTGACCAGCATCGGGTAGAGGTTGGCCGGGATGTAGAAGATCAGCCCCGCGAACCACCATGCCCAGACCCGCTGCAGCCCGGTCTTGTCGACCTTGTGAAGCGTCGCGCCGCAGCGCTCGCAATGCGCATGATCAGGCGTCCAGACCCGACCGCAGCGGGTGCAGCCGATCAATCCGGCATCGGTGGCGGTCAGCACGTTCATTTTCGCTCGATCGCGTCCCATATCGTCCATTTGCTGACAAAGGAGTTCTTGAGCGCGATCACGATGATGAGCACGCAGAAGGCCCAGAAGGCGGGCCCGAGCGACACCTTGGCGAGACCCCCGAGTTTCACCAGCGCCACCGCTGTCCCGATGATGAAGATCTCCGCCATCGCCCAGGGCTGACTCTCTTCGGCGAGGCGAAACATGGTCGCGGCGTGTTTCCATGCGGGCTTGCCATTGGCGAGCGGCCAGAGCGTGTAGATCAGCGCGACGAAGCGGAAGATCGGCAGCGCCACGATCATCGACAGCACGAAGAAAGCCAGAGGCGCGATCCAGCCGTCGGAAAACGCCATCGCGACGCCGAAGATCGAGCTCTCGTGACTCAACCCGCGGGTGGAGATTTCGAGGAAGGGGAAGAAGATCGCCCCGATCATCAGGATCATCCCGGTGAAGGAGAATGCGACGACGTGCAGAAAGGACCTCTCGCGCGGCGAGATCAGAACGGTTCCGCAGCGCACACAGGTCGCCCGCTTGCCGTCGGGCAGATGCGTGGCGCGGTACAGCGCGTCGCATTGCGGACAGGCAATCAGATCGGCCGGGTCAACGTTCATTGTGTTCGGGTCCCCATCCATCCGCTAAATCTAGCGACTGCCAGCGCCACGACAAGGGAAGACGCCGATAGCGCGCTTTTTATCCATCAATCACCTGTTAACACGCGACCACTATAGCGGACGCGGGTGAAAAGAGGTGGTGGAATGAGCAACCGCGAAAACGCCGCGCCAATTATCATCAAGCGCAAGAAGGTCACTGGCGGCGACGGACATCATGGCGGGGCGTGGAAAGTCGCCTACGCTGATTTCGTCACTGCGATGATGGCGTTCTTCATGCTGATGTGGTTGCTGAACGCGACGACCGAGAAACAACGCAAGGGCATCGCGGATTACTTCAATCCGACGATCCCGATCAACCGGATCTCCGGTGGCGGCGAAGGGGCTTTCGGCGGCGATTCCGTCTTCTCCGAGGATCAGATCGCGCAGACCGGCACCGGCGCCATCTCGCAGCGCCCGACCGAAGAGCGTCAGGCCCGCGGCGAGAAATCCGCCGAGGACAAGCAGAACAACGACATGGCCGCTTTCAAGGAGGTGGCCCGGGCCATCGAACAGGCGCTGATGGGCGTCGGCGGAGAGTCGATGGTCAGCGAGCAGCTCGCCCGCCACATCGTGACCCGGGTGACCGACGAAGGTCTGATCATCGAGATCTCCGATCTACCCGACGCGCCGCTGTTCGTCGGTGACACGGCCAAGCCGCAGCCGGTGCTCACCGATCTGGCGAAGATCCTGACGCGGGTCTTCTCGATCGTCGCGAATAACGTGGCGATAAACGGCTACACGAAATCCTATCCGAAAATGTTGGCCAAGGACCCGGTCTGGGAGCTTTCGGCCGCGCGTGCCCAAGCGATGCGTGAATTGCTGAACGGGGCCGGGTTCCCTCCCGAGCGCATGCAGCGCGTAAGCGGCTTCGCCGATCGCAAACCGAAGGTCGCGCGCGCGATGGACCTTCGCAACAACCGTCTCGAAGTGATCGTTCTGCGCAATGGCCGGTAAGGCGCCCTTAGCGAAGAGGTAACCACAGAGGTAAAAGGACGGACTCGTTAGGGCGATCTTAAATACCCGCGCGCAAAGGTAAGGGGAATTTCGGACTTAGCAGCAGAAAGGCGCATCCATGTCCATTTCTTCCTCGCTCAATGCGGGCGTGGCCGGCTTGGCCGCGAATGCCACCCGCCTTGCAACGATCTCGGACAATATCGCCAATTCGGGCACCTACGGCTACAAGCGCGCCGTCACCGAATTCGAGAGTATCGTCATCAATCAGGCCGCGAAGACCGGCTCCTATTCCGCCGGTGGCGTCCGCGCAGCCACGAGCCGCTTGATCGAGGAGCGTGGCTCGCTCGTCTCGACATCGAACGCGCTCGATATAGCGGTGTCCGGCCGCGGCATGCTTCCCGTGATGACTGCGGTCGCGCTCGACAATTCGACGGGAGACGAGCCGCTGAAGATGACGACGACCGGCGCCTTCCGCAGCGATGTGAACGGAACGTTGATGACAGAATCCGGGCTCGTTCTCCTCGGTTGGCCCGCCAGCGCGGACGGGACGATCCCGACCTTCGCGCGCGACACGATGTCGGGCCTGGAACCCGTCGTGATCAATGCCAACCAGACCGCCGGCGACCCGACCACGACACTCAATCTCGGCGTCAACCTTCCCGCCACCGACACGGAGGCCGGGGCGAGCGGCGATACGCTGCCGCTCTCGGTCGAATATTTCGGCAATCTCGGAACCTCCGAAACGCTCGATATCACCTTCCATCCGACGGTCCCCGCAACTGGCTCCTCCAACGAATGGGCGATGGTCATTCGGGACAGCGCGACGGTCGATGATCCCGGCACCGCCGGAATCGATGAAAGCGTCATCGGGCGCTACGTGCTGACCTTCGACGACAGCCGCAGCAGCGGCGGCACCCTCGCCTCCGTCAATGTCATCGATGGTGGCTCCTACGATTCCGCAACCGGCACGCTCGATCTCACCGTGGCAGGCGGACCGCTCAGCGTCACGATCGGCAAGATCGGTGATACCAACGGGCTGACCCAGCTATCCGACAGCTTCTCGCCCACATCGATCACGAAGGATGGCTCGCCAGTCGGTAATCTCACTGCGGTCGAGATCGACAAGGACGGCTATATCAAGGCGACCTATGACACCGGCTTCATCCGCACCGTCTACCAGATTCCGCTCGTCGACGTGCCCAATCAGAACGGCTTGATCGCGCTCGACAACCAGACGTTCGAAGTGTCGTCGAAGTCGGGCTCCTTCTTTCTCTGGAATGCTGGCGACGGTCCCACAGGCTCGATCGAGGGATACGCCCGCGAAGGATCGACAGTCGACGTCGCAGAGGAGTTGACCAATCTGATCCAGACGCAGCGCGCCTATTCCTCCAACGCCAAGGTGATCCAGACGGTCGACGAAATGCTGCAGGAAACCACCAATATCAAACGCTGATCCTGATCGGACCGGCTAAAGGAGGTCAAAATGGGAATCTCGCAAACGCTGTCCAATGCCTTGTCGGGTCTCACCGCGGCTTCGCGTATGGCAGAGGTCGTCGCCTCCAACACCGCGAATGCGCTTACCGAAGGTTACGCGAGGCGCGAGGTTTCACTTGGCGCCCAGATGGTCGGCCGGCAAGGCGCCGGAGTCCGCGTTCTGAGCGTGGATCGTATCGTCAACGAGAGTCTTCGAAGCGATCTTCGCCTCTCCGAGGCCGCAACACAAAACGCGTCGCTCCGCTACGATTTCCTGTCGGCCTTCGAAGCCCGTATCGGCACGCCAGAGGACGCGAGTTCCCTGGCGTCCAAATTTGCGCAGCTTGAGGCTTCACTCGTTGAAGCTGGCAGCCGCCCAGAAAGCGAAGCCCGCCTAGCCACTGTGCTGGACTCCGCCCGGGCCGTCACGGATCACTTGAATGCGCTTTCGGCGCATCTGCAGGACAGCCGAATGACTGCAGACCGTCAAATCGCGGCACAGGTCGACACCCTGAATACCGCCCTCTCGCAGGTCGACGAACTCAACGCTACGATACTGGCTGGAAAGGCCGCGGGCCACAACACGAATGCGCTCAAGGATCAACGCCAAACATTGGTCGACCAGATCTCCAGCATCGTCCCCATCCGGCAAGCCACCCGCGAAAACGACCAAATCGCCCTCTTTACCACGGGCGGCGCCGTTCTTCTCGAAGGGAACCCCGTAGAAATCGGTTTCACATCAACCGGCATTATCACACCGGATATGACCTACGTCGGAGGCACCCTCTCCGGCTTGACCCTCAACGGAAACGCCGTCTCAATCGACGAGGGCGGCTTCCTCGGCGGCGGATCACTGGGTGCTCTCTTCACGATCCGTGATACGCTCGCCCCAGACCAGCAAATCCAGATAGATGCACTCTCTCGCGACCTCATTGAGAGGGTCAGCAATCCGGCGATCGACCCGACACTCAGCGGCGGCACAGCAGGGCTTTTCACCGATGATGGAGGCCCGCTCGATCCGCTCGATCCGCTCGATGAAACCGGCCTCGCCGGCCGGATCGCTATCAACCCGCTTGCGGACCCTGAACAAGGCGGCGCGCTCTCCCTGCTGCGCGACGGGCTCGGTGCCGCCTCCCCCGGCCCTGTGAGCAACGCGGAAAATCTTTTTGCCCTCGCCTCCGCCTTCACGACCCCATCCGCGCCCAGCTCTGGCAATTTCGGTTCCTCGCGTCATTCGAGCGCGGAACTTTTCGCGAGCTTTCTCTCCCAAGTGACGAGCGACCGACAACGCAATGAAGCGACACAAACCTACGCAAAAACCCGCTACGATACATTGAAAGAACAGGCGCTCGCGGATGGTGTCGATACAGATCACGAAATGCAGAAACTTCTGCAAATTGAAGAGCTTTATAGCGCCAACGCGCGGGTCATCCAAACCGCGGACGCGCTGATCAAACAGCTTCTGGAGATTTGAGATGAATTATCTCTCGGTCGGAGACATGGCGCTGAATTTCCAGATGCGACGCCACAGCGCCGCGCTCGATACGAGACTGGCAAGCCTTACCCGAGAAGTGACGTCAGGCGTAAAATCCGACCTCGGCACCGCCGTTGCGGGCGATTTCAGCGCGCTCACTGCGATCAATCGAAGCCTCAGACTGTTCGATGCATTCGCTCTCGCTACCAGCGAGGCGCGCCAATACACCGAAGCGATGCAAAGCAGCCTCGAGCGTGTTGCCAACCTCGACGATGGCGTCAGCATGGCACTCATGTCCGCGGCGACAACCGCCAGTAAGACAATGATCGACACAACCGTAGCGTCTGCTGCCGAAAAGTTTGACGCCTTGATCGCAACTCTCAACACGAATTCAGTCGGGCGATACATATTCGCGGGCGACAGCGGCGACACGCCCCCGCTGCCCGATTCAGAAACGATTCTCGTCTCCCTTTCCACGGAGATCGCGGGAGCGACCAGTGCGACGGACGTGCTCATGACGCTCGATGTTTGGTTCGACGATCCCGCCGGATTTAGCGCAATCTTCTATCAAGGCGGCGAAGCGCGAGGTAAATTTCACATCGCAGAAAGTGAGACCGCGACAATTGACGTCACCGCGGAGGATCCACGCATCAAAGATACGATCAAAGGCTACGCCATAGGCGCGCTTCTGGACCGCGGGTTATTTGACGGAGATCTAGTCCAGCGAAGCGCGCTCGCAAAGGGGGCGGGCGAGAGAATTCATTCGGGATCTCTCTCGACTGTCGAACTGGCAGCGAAAGTCGGCTCTGTCGAAGGCAAGATCGCCTCGGCCGCTACGCGAAACGATGCCGAACGCGCCAGTCTTGAAATCGCACGAACGACACTCATCGGGGCCGACCCCTACGAGTCCGCGACCGCACTCGAAGCGGTACGGTCTCAGATCGAGACGCTCTACCTTCTGACCAGCCGGCTCTCTAACCTCTCGATGACGGGTTACATGTGATGTGGCGCTGTTTTCTTATTGCGCTTTTGATCATTCCGCAGCTCGTCCTAAGCGCACCGATCCGGATCAAGGATCTCGTCGAGTTCGATGGCGTGCGCGGAAATGACCTCGTCGGCTATGGGCTCGTCGTTGGGCTGAACGGAACGGGCGATGGGTTGCGCAACGCTCCCTTTACCGAAGAAATCATGTCAAACATGCTCGAACGGCTGGGCGTTAACGTTACCGGGGAGCAGCTTCGGCCGAAAAACGTCGCTGCCGTCATGATCACGGCGAGCCTGCCGCCCTTTGCCCGCGCAGGAAGTAAAATCGACATCACGGTCTCAGCAATTGGCGATGCGAAGAGTCTCCTCGGCGGCACCCTCGTCATGACCCCCCTGAAGGCGGCGGATGGAGAGATTTACGCGGTGGCGCAGGGCGCCATCATTGCCGGCGGAGCGGTAGCACAAGGGAACGGCGCTTCGGTGACTCAAGGGGTGCCGACCGCGGGAAACATTCCTTCCGGCGCGCGCGTCGAACGTGAAATAGCGTTTGAGATAAATGATCTGGAGACGGTGCGCCTCGCGCTACGCACGCCAGACTTCACCACCGCAGCCCGGATAGAAAACGCAATCAACCGCGAATACGGCCGGCGCGTCGCGGAAATGCTCGATGGCGGCACAGTCGCATTGCACATCCGCGAGACGCGCGCGCGCTCGGTCGCACATGCAATCGGGCGAGTGGAGAATCTCAGCGTCGAACCGGAGCAGCGCGCTCGGGTGGTGGTCGACCAGCGATCGGGCACGATCGTCATGGGCCGCGACGTGCGGATATCGCGGGTCGCCGTCAGCCAGGGAAACCTGACCCTCAAAGTGGAAGAAAGTCCCCTCGTGGTGCAGCCCAATCCGTTTTCACAAGGTGATACGGTCGTGGTGCCCAGATCGCAGGCAACGCTGACGCAAGAGCCCGGCATTCGTATGGCTGAGGTCGCGCAGGGCAGCTCGCTATCGGAAGTGGTGGCGGGACTGAACGCGCTCGGCGTCAGTCCGCGCGATATGATTGACATCCTCAAAAGCATCAATGCCGCGGGGGCATTGCATGCTGAGTTTGTGGTAAATTGATCGAAAGACACTCGAAAAACGAGGCGGAAACAAGCGAGGCGGAACCTTGCGGTTCCGCCTTTGCGCCTGAACTTTCAGGAAGTGGTGCCGGTGATAGGACTCGAACCTACGACCCCATCATTACGAATGACGTGCTCTACCAGCTGAGCTACACCGGCACTCTGGCGGGCGATTACCATGCTCTTTCGGGGATGTGTAGCCCCAAAATGATCAAGCTGTCGCAGTTCGGCTTTGTGCCTCCTTCGATGCGCCTGCAGCGTCGCCCTCATCCTTCGGCGGGTCGACGATTTCAGCGTCCTGAATGGCAGCGTCCTCCGACTGATCCTCCTCCTTCGACGCGGGCTCCGCAGCCGGTTTGCCGACGATCAAGGGCAGCATCTCCGCCCCATGCGGCAGCGGCGATTGCGCCTGTTGGGGCTCGCGCCAGCTGAGCGTGTCGAAACCGTTGCAGTTATCACAGATCGGTGTCCATTCGGATTGGATGTTCTGACACTTGTCGCAACACCATTGCGGACCGCGCGGCGCGGTCAGGGCGCGGGCCAACCAGCCGCGCACGACGACATCTTCCGCCCCTTCGCCACGCTCGACCGCGGCCATGATCGTCAGCGACCGCGCCGTCGGATGCGTCTCGACGAGATCGCCCAGCGCCCGGCGCGCCGCCGGGAAATCCTCGGCCGCGATGTTCAGTTCGGCTTTCAAAAGCCGCGTTTCCTCATGGTCGGGACGACTCGAAAGCAACTTCGAGAATCGCTTCAACCGTGCATCGGGCGACTCGTCCGGGGCGATCTCGGCGAAGGCGGTGGCAAGATCTGGATGCGGCTGAACTTCCCACGCCTTGCGCAGGATCCGCTCCGCCGCGCCCTTCTTGCCCTTGTCGATATAGGCGCGCGCCGCCATCACCACGGCCGGCACCAGATCGGGCGACGCCTTGGCGGCCGAAATCGCGGCCTCACGCGCCTCGACGCTCGCTCCTTCTTCCCAAACACCCTTCGCCTCTTGCAGCGCGAGCACCGCGTCGCGGCGTTTATGCACATCACGCGGCAATTCGCCCTGACGCATCTTCGCCTGAAGGATCTCGCGCGCACCTTTCCAGTCGCCCGTTTCGGTCTGCAGGCTCAGAAGCGTATCCTGAACCTCGCGATGGCGCGGTTTGATCGCATAGGCTTTCTGCGCGAGCTTCAGCGCGGTTTCGGTGTCACCCGCTTCGAGCTTCTGCCGCAGCAGCCCCCTAATCCCGACGAACCGCGTGCGATCATCCGCCAGAAGCCGCTTGTAGACTTCGGTCGCTTTCTTCGAGTCGCCCGAGGCTTCGGCAGCCTGCGCGGTGAGAAGGTTGGTCAGCTCCGGGCGTTGCAGATAGCGTTCGGCCTTCGCCGCTTTCGACATCGCGAGCTTGCCCTCGCCGGACGCCGCCGCGAGCAACCCTTCGGACAGCGCCTGATAGCCTTTGCGTTCGCGATGGCGGTCGAAGTAGCGGGTAATCGCGGTTTCGTCGCCCGCCAGGAAGCGCAAGAACGCCACCACCAGACCGACGATACGGATCACGATCCAGATCGCGATGAACAGGACAATCGCCGCGATCACCGCCTGAAGCGGGCCGAGGGTGAATTCCATGCCGAGCGTGGTGATCCGAAGACCGCCCGTCATCTCGGCGAGATGCGCGAGGCCCAGCGTCGCGGCGGCGACGACAATCAGAAACAGCGCGATTTTGATGAATGACCAGATCATGTCTGTCTCCTTATTGCGTCGCGCCAAGCTGGTTGGCCGCGTCGATCGCCGCCATCCGCGTTTTCGCCCGGTTCACCCAGTCGGACATCGCCTCCTGCGCCGGGTCGGGCAGCTTCGCGATCTCGTCGAGCGCATCGGAGAGCGCGCCGCGATCGACATCGGCCTGTGCCCGCGACAGCACCGCATCCGCCCCGTCGCCCTCTTTAGGCGCTACCGACCGGGCCCCGGTCTGCGCCAGAAGGAAGGCGCCAACTCGATCGCTGATCGAGCCGCCCGTCTCGGTCCGGCGCGCCGCCTGAAGCGCGGCTCGCGCGGCATCCGGGAAACTCGATTGCAACGACTGAAGGCTCGGGATGTCGCCGTTGAGCGCCGCCGGAATGTCGACACCCGCGTCGCGCAGATCGGCCAGCGGCGCGTCGAGCGACGTTCCCGCATCGAGCGCCGCTTTCACGCGCGCTGCCGCAGCCTGCGTCATCGCTGCCTTGGCCGCCGCCTCGCTTTGCGATTTCAGACTCTGGGCCTGCGCTTCGGCCTCTTTGATCCGGGCCTCGGCGGCTTTCGCTACCGCCTCGATTTCGGCCTGAGCCGCGCTGCCGCCATTGTCGCTTTGCAGGGACGCGATCTGCGATTTCAAGTCCTCGAGCGCCGATTTATTCGTCCGGATATCCGCGTTGACCTGATCGAGCGCGCTCTGCACACCGGACAGATCCGGCGCCGGCGGTTGCGATGATTTCAGGGTCGCGAGCTCTTCCGAGAGCTGGCTGATCTGTTTCGATTGATCGTCTAGCTGACTTTGAATGGCGGCCCCATCGACCGGGGCCGGCGCGTTCGGAAGCCATCCCGAAAGCTGCGGCGGCAGGTTCGGGATCGCCCAGATCGCGACGCCGGCCCCAATCACGGCAGCAATCACGCCTCCGAGGAAAGCAGAGCCGAACCCGCCCCGCTTTTCGATCACAGGCTGAGGCGACGCGCCGGACGTTGCCGTATCGCTTTTGGGCGAGGTCTTGTCGGCGTTCGAGCTGCTCGTCGAGCTCGTCGCAGTCGCCGGCTTCGTGGTCTGCGACTTATTCTCCGAGCCGCTCGCTGTCTCGCTTTTCTTCGGCTCGATCTCCGCCTTTGCGCTGCTCGTAGCCGGAGTCGAAGTCGTCTCAGCCTTCGCAGGTGTAGAGCTGGACTTCGACGCCGCATCCGATTTTGCGGGGGTGTCGGATTTGGTCGCTGGCGCTGAGGTCGGAGTGGAGGTCGACTTGGCGGCCTCATTCGCGGTCTTGGATGTATCCGTTTTGGACGAAGACGTAGAGGTGGAGGACGGCTTCGCCGACGCGCTCGATTTCGCAGCGGTGTCCGTTTTACTGGCGGCAGCCGTGCTCGGCTTATCTTTCGCCTCGGGCGACGCCGCCGCCTTGGTGTCCTTCGACGAGGTTTGAGAAGTGGCGGCGTCGGTTTTGGCCTCGGACTCGGCGGTCGATTTCGCGTCTTCCGGCTTACTCGTCTCGGAAGATTTTCCGGTTGTCCGTTTCGCCATCGTCTAAGCCCTCCGCTGCCGCACCAAATTGCGCGTTCATATCAACTTAGAAGTCCGCCCGCGCCTGCTCAACCCGCCTTTTGCCTTTGCAGCAAGACGGCAAGCGCATCGAGCATCCCTTGCGCGTCAGGATGCCGAGCGACTTCCAGATGGCACAAGCTAGCGCTTTTGAGGCGAGACGCCACTGCCTCGCTCATGGCTGCGACAAAGAGCGGCGGGTGCGGTGCCTGCGGCAGCGCATCAAGGAAGCGGTCCGCCGCATTCGGCGAGAAAATCGGTGCCAAAACAGGGCGCGATGCGCGCAGAACCGCCTTCGCCTCGGCGCTCAACGGACGCGGAAGCTGGCGGTAGAGGATCGTCGATTCAGTCTCTATTCCGGCGGAATTCAGCCGTTCCTCAAGGTCGTAGGCAATCTGCTCCCCTCTCAGGAAGAGCAGTTTTCCGCCGAGTTGCTGCCGGGCGATCAATTCGCTCAGAGCCTCGGCATCGCCCGGCCCGGCGATCGCGTCGAACCCGGCCTCGCGCGCCGCTCGTGCCGTGCGCAGCCCCACACAATAGGCTTGACGGCCTCTTCCCTGCGCCATCCGATGAAACGCGGCCACCGCATGTTGCGATGTGAAGATCGCTGTCTGGAACTCGGGGATCGGCGTGTCCAGCAACTCGATCTCGGTCAGTGGCGAGATTACAGCCGGCCAATCGGCGCCAAACCTGTCGCGAAAGGCCCGAACGAATCCCTCTGCCGCAACAGCGGGTCGCGTAACGAGGAGAATCGGTCTCTCAGACTGGCTGTCCATGCACCGCCCCGGGATTGTGCGAACGCTTCCCCGGTGTTACCTGCGTTGGATAACCCACGCAACAGGCACCCGGATGACCGACACGCTGACCTTTCTCGGGCTTGAATCGAGCTGCGACGATACGGCGGCGGCGATCGTGCGCCTCACGGATGGCAAGCCGGAAATCCTCTCGAGCGTCGTCGCCGGGCAGACCGATCTGCATGCGGCCTTCGGTGGCGTGGTCCCCGAAATCGCCGCGCGCGCCCATGCGGAGAAGCTCGATCTCTGCGTCGAAGAGGCGCTGGAGCAAGCCGGGCTTGGGCTCGGCGCATTGGATGGCATCGCCGTGACGGCGGGTCCGGGGCTGATCGGCGGGGTGATGTCGGGGGTAATGTGCGCCAAGGGGCTCGCAGTTGGGGCAGGTCTGCCTTTGGTTGGCGTCAACCATTTGGCGGGCCATGCGTTAACCCCGCGCCTGACCGACGGGTTGGAGTTTCCCTATCTCATGCTGCTCGTCTCCGGCGGGCACTGCCAGTTCCTGATCGCGAAGGGGCCGGAAGATTTTTCGCGGCTCGGCGGCACGATCGACGACGCGCCAGGCGAGGCCTTCGACAAGGCAGCGAAACTGATGGCACTGCCCCAACCCGGCGGCCCCTCCGTCGAGGCCGAGGCGCGCAAGGGCGATCCCAAGGCTTTCGCCTTCCCGCGGCCCCTTCTGGATCGGCCCGGCTGCGATATGTCCTTCTCCGGGCTGAAGACGGCACTGCTGCGCGCCCGCGATCAGGTGGTCGCGGAGCATGACGGGCTGCCGCGCCAGATCCGCGCCGATCTTTGCGCCGGTTTTCAGCAGGCAATCGCGGATGTTCTCATCGAGAAATCGCGTCGTGCCTTGGCAGAATATCTAAAGCTTTCGCCCACCAATCCCGGTTTCGCGGTCGCAGGTGGCGTCGCGGCAAATCAGGCTATTCGGGCCGGATTAGAGACTGTTTCACAAGAAATGGGCGCCGAATTCGTGGCCCCTCCTTTAAAGCTTTGCACCGATAACGCGGCGATGATCGCGTGGGCCGGGATCGAGCGGTTCCGCAGCGGCGCGCAGGACGGGATGGATCTGGTCGCCCGCCCGCGCTGGCCGCTGGACCGCAGCGCCGCGCCGCTTCTCGGATCGGGAAAGAAGGGGGCGAAGGCATGACGATTTCGGTCTTGGGCGCGGGCGCTTTTGGCACCGCGATGGCGGTGAGCCTCTCTCAAAACGGACCGGTGACCCTCTGGGCGCGCGATGCCGAGCAGGTTCGGACCATGCAGGCAAGCCGGGAGAACTCGCGCCGCCTTCCGGGTGTGAAGCTGCCCGAAGACATCACTGTTTCGGCAGACATCGAGGACGCACTCGCCGCCAAGACGCTGCTTCTCGCGATGCCAATGCAGAAGATGGCCGGGTTTCTCGATGCCCATTCCGAGACGCTCGCGGGCAAAACCCTGGTCTCCTGCTCCAAAGGAATCGACCTCTCCACTGGCCAAGGGCCGACGGCCCTGATCCGCGCCAAGGTGCCCGGCGCCCGCGCCGCCGTGCTGACGGGGCCGAGTTTCGCAGCCGATATCGCGCGCGGTCTGCCGACCGCCCTGACGCTTGCCTGCGCCGATCATTCCGAGGAATTGCAGGCCGAGCTGTCGACGCCGACGCTGCGGCTTTACCGCACGACCGATACGACCGGGGCGGAACTCGGCGGTGCGTTGAAAAACGTCTACGCGATCGCCGCGGGCACCGTGATCGGCGCGGGGCTCGGGGACTCCGCGCGCGCCGCGCTGATGACCCGCGGCTTCGCCGAAATGTTGCGGATCGCGACGGAACTGGGTGCGCGGGCCGAGACGCTGTCGGGTTTGTCGGGCTTCGGCGATCTGGTGTTGACCTGCACCTCGACGCAGTCGCGCAATTTCCGGTTGGGCTGCTCGATCGGGTCCGGCGAAGGCTTCGATCCATCGATCACCGTCGAGGGCGTCGCGACCGCCGGGGCCCTGAACAAGCTGGCGCATAGGCGCGGGCTGGAAATTCCCGTAGCCGCGATGGTTCTTGCGCTTACCGAACGAACAATCAGCGTGGACGAGGCGATGCAGGCCCTGCTCGCCCGCCCCTTGAAGGAGGAATGAGATGTATTTTGCCGTGATCTGCCGCGACAAACCCGGCGCCCTGCAAACCCGGTTGGACAATCGCGAGGCGCATCTCGCCTATATCGAAGAGACCGGCGCGGTCTTCATGGCGGGCCCGTTCATCGAGAATGAACAGATGGTGGGTTCACTCGTGATCCTCGAAGTCGAGAGCCTCAAAGCCGCGCAGGATTGGGCGGCGAACGATCCCTATGCCAAAGCGGGCCTGTTCGAGGATGTGCAGGTCAAGGCGTGGAAAAAGGTGATCGGCTGATGCGGTACTGGCTGTTCAAATCGGAACCCAACAAGTTTTCCTGGGACGATCTGGTCGCCAAGGGCGATGCGGGCGAGGAATGGGACGGCATCCGCAACTATCTCGCGCGCAACAACATGCGCGAGATGAAGATCGGCGATCGCGGCCTGTTCTATCATTCGAATATCGGCAAGGAGGTCGTCGGCATCTGCGAAGTCGTCGCCGAGAGCCATCCGGATTCGACGACCGACGATCCGCGCTGGGATTGCGTGGATCTCAAGGCGGTGCGGCCGTTCACCAAGCCTGTCACGCTGGCCGATGTGAAAGGCGAGCCGCGCCTGTCGGAGATGTCGCTCGTCACCTCGATGCGGTTGTCAGTTCAGCCCGTCACCGAAGAAGAATGGAAGATCGTCTGCGACATGGGCGAGACCGATCCGAACTGAGCAGGAAAAACTGGAGGGTTCCGGCACCTCGGCCAGAACCCTCCGTCACCCCGCGCGCACCCCTGCGCACCACGTGAAACCAAATCTCGGGTCTGGCCGTCCTAGCCTCTCTGATCTCCGTATATCCAAAGAAATGCTCGTGCAAATGGCATCTGCGGACAATACTCTTAAAATTCATAGCGTTAATGCAAAATTCACGCGGGAATCGGGCAGTTGCCAAGGGACGCCACCGCGCTAATCTAAGCCCATGCAACCGGTCATTCTCGTCGCACATGGATCCCCGTCAGAGCCTGAAACTCAGGAAAAGGCCCTGCTGTCCTTGGCCGAAAAGGTTGCAGCACAAAGCTCCGGGCGCTCGATAGACGCGGCGACGCTCGCGAATCCGGGGGCTTTGGAGGCCGCTTTGGCGCGGCACGAAAACCCTTTGATTTATCCCTATTTCATGGCCCAGGGATGGTTCACAAAGACCGAACTTCCGCGACGGCTGGCGGCTGCGGGATCTGATGCGCGCCAGCTCGATCCGTTCGGCGTCGATCCGGCGCTGCCAGATCTGCTGACCAAGGTCATTTTCGAGGCGCGTGAATCAGAAAATGTCCCGACCGACTCGCCGGTGATTCTCGTGGCGCACGGGTCGAAAATCTCGCGGAAATCGCGCAATTCGGTTTACGACATGGCGGAAACTCTGGTCCGGAATCCGCTCATGCCGGAGATTCATGTAGCCCTGATCGAGGAGCCGCCCTACCTTGAAGACGTGGCCCGCGCACACCCGGATGGCGTGTGTTTGCCGTTCTTCGCGCTGCGGGCAGGACATGTGACAGGCGATATTCCTCAGGCGTTGCAGGCGGCTAGCTACCGGGGGAGCCTTTTGCCCGAAATCGGGGCGCATCGTGAGGTTCCCGTCCTGATTGCACAGGCGATTTCGCGAGGCTGATCACGATCCTTCACGGACTCGTAGATTGTCACATAGCTGTTACATAATGTTTGCATAAGCGTCACCGAAGACGCCTAGGACCGCGCTGAGGCCACACGACGGCCCAAATTTCAGAACACTGGGAGTGATCTATGAAATCGTTCAACCTCGCCGCTTCCGCGATCGCGATCGTCGCCGTTTCGGGCACCGCCGCCATCGCGCGTGACAACATCCAGGTCGCCGGTTCCTCGACCGTGCTGCCCTACGCCTCCATCGTCGCCGAAGCTTTCGGCGAAAACTTCGATTACCCGACCCCGGTCGTGGAATCGGGCGGCTCCTCGGCTGGCCTGAAGCGCTTCTGCGAAGGCGTTGGCGAAAACACGATCGACGTCGCGAACGCTTCGCGCAAGATCAAGGACAAGGAAGTCGCGACCTGCGCCGACAACGGCGTCACCGACATCATGGAAGTCCGCATCGGCTATGACGGCATCGTCTTCGCGTCGCAAAAAGACGGCCCGGCCTTCAACGCGTTCACGCCCTCGGACATCTTCAACGCGCTCGGCGCGAAGGTCCTGAAGGACGGCAAGATCGTCGACAACGGCTACGCCAAGTGGAACGAGTTCAACTCGGACCTGCCGGATGCCGACATCGTCGCTTTCATCCCGGGCACCAAGCACGGCACCCGTGAAGTCTTCGAAGAGAAGGTTCTGGAAGCTGGCTGCGAAGCCACCGGCGCCAAAGAAGCCTTCATGGCTTCGGGCATGGACGACAAGGCTGCCAGCAAGGCCTGCATGGAAGTCCGCACCGACGGCAAGGCTGTCGATATCGACGGCGACTACACCGAGACCCTCGCCCGCATCGGTTCGAACCCGAACGGCATCGGCGTCTTCGGTCTGGCGTTCTACGAGAACAACACCGACAAGCTGAAAGTTGCGACCATGTCGGGCGTCGAGCCTTCGACCGAGACCATCGCGTCGGGCGACTACCCGGTGTCGCGTCCGCTCTACTTCTACGTCAAGAAAGCGCATATCGGCGTGATCCCCGGCCTGAAGGAATACGCTGAGTTCTTCGTCTCCGACGACATGGCTGGCCCCGACGGCCCGCTCGCTCAATACGGCCTCGTCGCCGACCCGGAACTGGCGAAGACCCAGGAAGCCGTGGCGAACGAAGTGACCATGGGTTCGGGCTCGTAATCGAGACCGCTATCTTCAGGGGGCGGCATATTTCGCCGCCCCCTTTTTCCTTTTTGGTAATTTCCAACTGGTGGGGCTGAAATGCCTGTTTTGTGGATCGTTGTGATCGTGGTCGTGCTGGCGGGGGTCGGCTTCGTGATGGGTCGAATGCGCGCGCTGCATTCGGCGGGCGAAGACCGACGTTCCCTGCACAGTTTGCCGAATTATTACGGCTTCAACGTCGCGATGTTCACCGCGGTCCCGGCGCTTCTTCTCCTTGTGGTCTGGATGGTGGCACAGCCGCTGATCGTGAATGCTCGCGTCTCAGCCGAGATTCCGGGAACGTTGCTGGAAGGCTCGAACATGAGCCTCGTGATGTCGGATGTCCGGCGCGTCGCCGACGGGCTCGATATCGCGATTTCGGAAGGCGCGCTGAGCGCACGACAAGCCGCGAATCTTGATCTTCAGACCACGGACCTGCGCGACGTTCTCGGCTCGGTCGGTGTCGCGCTCGGCTCCAATGTCGATCCGGCGACGCTGAAGGCGGCACAGACCTATCGCGATATGACCTCGACCGGTGATCTGGCGATGACGATCTTCGTCCTTCTCGCCGCAGCCGCGGGTTTCGCCGTCACCTATATACGCACGAACAAGGATTTTCGTGCCCGCAACACGGTGGAACACGGGGTACGCGTTCTTCTGATCGCCGCCGCCTCAATCGCGATCCTGACCACGATCGGTATCGTCCTCTCGCTTGTCTTCAATACGATCGAGTTCTTCCGCCTCTATCCCATCACCGATTTCTTCTTCGGCACCACCTGGTCGCCGAGCTTCGGCGGCGGGTCGGAGCTGGGTATCCTGCCGCTTCTCTGGGGCACGCTCTACATCTCGCTCGTGGCGCTTCTCGTGGCGGTTCCGATCGGGTTGTTCGCGGCCGTCTACCTGTCGGAATACGCGACGAAATCGGTGCGTAGCGTCGTGAAACCGCTGCTCGAAGTGCTCGCCGGGATCCCCACCATCGTGTACGGCCTTTTCGCCCTGCTGACCGTCGGGCCTTTCCTGCTGTCGATCTTCGGCCCCTCGGGTCCGACCGCTACGATGGCAGATGGCGGCTGGATGCATGCGGGCACGGCGGTGATGACCGCGGGTCTGGTGATGGGCATCATGCTGATCCCCTTCGTCTCCTCGCTGTCCGACGACATCATCAACGCGGTGCCGCAATCGCTGCGCGACGGCTCCTACGGCCTCGGCGCGACGAAATCCGAGACGATCAAGCAGGTAATCCTGCCCGCCGCCCTGCCCGGCATCGTCGGCGCGGTGCTCCTCGCGACCTCGCGCGCCATTGGCGAGACGATGATCGTCGTTCTGGGTGCAGGCGCCGCCGCGCGCCTCAGCATGAACCCGTTCGACGCGATGACCACCGTCACCGCCAAGATCGTCTCGCAGCTCACCGGCGATGCCGATTTCGCTTCCCCCGAGGCGCTGGTCGCCTTCGCGCTCGGCATGACGCTGTTCGTCCTGACGCTGGGGCTCAATATCTTCGCGCTCTACATCGTGCGCAAATACCGGGAGCAATACGAATGAGTGATGCGACCCAACACGGCGCAAGCCAGCCCGCGACACGTTCGCTGCATCATGTCGATGCCCGCACGAAGCGCCGCAACGCCTCCGAGAAGCGTTTCAAAGCGCTCGGCATCGGTGCGATCGGGATTGGTCTCGCCTTCCTCGTGATCCTGCTGGTGACGATCGTCTCCAACGGTGCAACCGCATTCCAGCAGACCTTCATTCAGGTGCCGGTCTACCTAGACGCCGCGAAGCTCGACAAGAAGGGCAACCGCGACCCGGCGGATCTTAAGAAGGCGACGACCTTCACCTACAAACCGCTGATCGAGAAAGGGCTTCTCGACGCGGTGGAGAAATCCGGCGCGACAACCGATCTCGCCAAGGCGAAGGACATGAAGAACCTGATCTCGGCCTCTGCCGCGAGCCAGGTGCGCGATACGGTCCTCGCAGACCCATCGCTGATCGGCCAGACGGTGAATTTCGAGATACTCGCATCCTCGCGGGTCGACAGCTACCTCAAGGGCCGGGTGCATCGCGACGAGATCGCCAAGGACAAGAACATCACCGTGGCGCAGCTCGACCTCGTCGATCAGCTTCGCAGGGCGGGCATCATCCACAAGAGCTTCAATTGGGATTTCATCTTCGGCGCCGACGCTTCGGACAGCCGCGCCGAGCAGGCCGGAATCGGGATCTCGATGCTGGGCTCGTTCTACATGATGCTCGTGGTGCTCGTTCTGGCCCTGCCGATCGGTGTCGCCGCCTCGATCTATCTCGAAGAATTCGCACCGAAGAACCGCTTCACTGACCTGATCGAGGTGAACATCTCGAACCTCGCCGCAGTGCCGTCGATCGTCTTCGGTATCCTCGGCCTCGCGGTGTTCATCCAGTTCGCACATCTGCCGCAATCGGCCCCGCTCGTCGGTGGCCTCGTGCTGACGCTGATGACCTTGCCGACGATCATCATCTCGACCCGCGCCGCGCTGAAAGCCGTACCGCCGTCGATCCGCGACGCGGCGCTCGGCATCGGCGCGTCTAAGATGCAATCGGTATTCCACCACGTTCTGCCGCTGGCGATGCCCGGCATCCTGACCGGCACGATCATCGGTCTGGCGCAAGCCTTGGGCGAGACCGCGCCGCTCCTGCTGATCGGGATGGTCGGCTATATCGCAACGAACTCGCCGGACGGGTTCTGGGACGGCTTCGTCTCTCCCAACTCCGCCATGCCTGCGCAGATCTACGAATGGGCCAAGCGCGCCGACCCGGCATTTTACGAACGCGCCTGGGGAGGTATCATCATTCTACTGATCTTCCTTTTGGGCATGAACATCATCGCCATCATCCTTCGCCGCAAGTTCGAGCGCCGTTGGTAAGGGAGTGCGAGACATGGAAGACATGAGCCTGACGGAGAGAGCCGTGACCACTGACGACATCAAGATCACCGCACGCAACGTGCAGGTCTACTACGGCGACACCCACGCGATCAAAGACGTCAATGTCGACATCCTCGACAAGACTGTCACCGCCTTCATCGGCCCATCTGGCTGCGGGAAATCGACCTTCCTGCGATGCCTGAACCGCATGAACGACACGATCGACGTCGCCCGCGTCGAGGGAGAAATCCTGCTCGATGGCGAGGACATCTACGACAAGCGCGTCGATCCGGTGCAGCTGCGCGCCAAGGTCGGCATGGTGTTCCAGAAACCGAACCCCTTCCCGAAATCGATCTACGACAACGTGGCCTACGGCCCGAAAATCCACGGCCTGACCAAAAACAAGGCCGAGCTGGATCAGGTGGTCGAGGATTCGCTGCGCAAGGCCGCGCTGTGGAACGAAGTGAAGGATCGCCTCCACGCTCCCGGGACCGGGCTTTCCGGCGGCCAGCAACAGCGCCTGTGCATCGCGCGCGCCGTCGCGACCTCGCCGGAAGTGCTGCTGATGGACGAGCCCTGCTCGGCGCTCGACCCGATCGCGACCGCGCAGGTCGAGGAACTGATCGACGAACTTCGGGCGAATTTCTCGGTGGTGATCGTGACGCACTCGATGCAGCAGGCCGCGCGCGTCAGCCAGAGAACCGCGTTCTTCCACCTCGGGAATCTCGTCGAATACGACGATACGGACAAGATATTCACCAACCCGTCCGACAGCCGGACGGAAAGCTACATTACCGGCCGGATCGGCTGAGGAGGCAAATAATCATGAGCGAGCATATCCTTTCCGCCTTCGACCGCGACCTTGAAGCCGTGCAGGCCCTGGTCGTGAAGATGGGCGGCCTCGTCGAGGAACAGATCCTCGAAAGCGCCCGCGCCCTCGAAGTGCGCGACCTCGAACTGGCCGAGCAAATCCGCGCCCGCGACCGTGCGGTCGACGAACTGGAAGAGAAGATCAACGAAGAAGCCGCGCGCCTGATCGCCCTGCGCGCACCCGCCGCGCGCGACCTGCGCATGGCGCTCTCGGTCATCAAGATCTCGGCGAGCCTCGAGCGCGTCGGCGATTACGCGAAAAACATCGCCAAGCGCACGCAGGTTCTGTCCGACGGCCCGCAGATTACCGGCACCGCCACCGCGATCCGCCGCATGGCGGGCACCACGGAAGCGATGCTGAAGGACGCGCTCGACGCCTATATCCAGCGAGACGCGAAACTGGCCGCCGATGTGCGCGAGCGCGACCTCGAAGTCGACCAGATGTACAACGCGCTGTTCCGCGAATTCCTGACCTACATGATGGAAGACCCGCGCAACATCACGCCCTGCATGCACCTGCATTTCATCGCGAAGAATATCGAGCGGATGGGCGACCACGCGACGACGATCGCCGAACAGGTGATCTATCTCGTGACCGGCGAAATGCCGGAGGATGCGCGTCCGAAAAGTTCCAGCGTGGCCTGACCGGAGACCCTGAAAAATGTCGCCAGCCCAACAGCCCTGCGTCCTCGTGGTCGAAGACGAAAACGCCCAGCGCGAAGTTCTCAGCTACAACCTCGAAGCCGAAGGGTTTCGCGTCGTGATGGCGGAGAACGGCGACGAGGGCCTGCTGTTCGTGAAGGAAGAAAAGCCCGATCTGATCGTGCTCGACTGGATGCTGCCCAACGTTTCCGGCATCGAGATCTGCCGCCGCGTGAAGGCCAATTCCGACACGCGCAACATCCCGATCATCATGCTCTCGGCGCGCTCGGAAGAGGTGGACCGGGTGCGGGGTCTGGAAACCGGCGCAGACGACTACGTCGTGAAACCCTACTCAGTGGTCGAGCTCATGGCGCGGGTGCGCACGCAACTGCGCCGCACCCGCCCCGCCACGATGGGTGAACGGCTGAGCTTCGAGGACATCATCCTCGACGCCGAGGAACACCGCGTCTTCCGTAACGGCCAGCCGCTGAAACTCGGGCCGACAGAGTTCCGGCTGCTGTCCACGATGATGGAAAAACCGGGCCGCGTCTGGACCCGCGACCAGTTGCTCGACCGGGTCTGGGGACGCGACATCTATGTCGACACCCGGACCATCGACGTCCATGTCGGGCGGCTCCGCAAGGCACTAATGGCGAATGGTGGAGATGATCCGGTGCGCACGGTGCGCGGCACAGGTTACGCGCTCGGATAAAGCGACAAAGGCGCGCGGATCACCGCGCGCCTTTTTCAAATCATTCCTTCAGGCAGAGCTTGCACGCGGTGAGCGCCGCCATGTTCAGGATATCGTTCACCGTCGCGCTCGTGGAACAGAGCTGCACGGCATGGCTCGTCCCGGTCAAGATCGGTCCGATCACGGTCGCGCCCGCCATTTCCTGCATCAGCTTAACCGAGATAGACGCCGAATGCCGCGCGGGCACGACGAGGATATTGGCTGGGCCGGTTAGACGGCAGAACGGATAGTTCTTCATCTGCTCCATATTGAGCGCCACATCGACGGTCATCTCGCCATCGTATTCGAAATCCACGCCGCGCTGGTCGAGGATTTTCGGTGCGACATGCATCTTCGTGGCGCGCTCCGAAACCGGGTAGCCGAAGGTCGAAAAGGAGCAGAACGCCACGCGGGGTTCGAGCCCGAGCCCGCGCGCCACATGCGCCCCCGCCGTCGCGATATCCGCCAGATCGTGCTCGTCGGGCCATTCATGCACCAGTGTATCGCCGATCAGCACGACGCGGCCTTTGTTCAGCACGGCGGTGATCCCGACCGCGCCATCCGAAGGCCGCGCGTCGATCACCTTGTTGATCAGTTCCAGCACATGCGCCGATTTGCGCGTCGCCCCGGTCACCATCCCGTCGCCATGGCCATGGACCAGCATCAGCGCCGCGAAGACATGCCGGTCACGCGTCGCCATTTTATGCGCGTCCTGCCGGTCGATGCCCTGCCGCTGCAGGCGTTTGTAGAGGAAATCCTTGTAGGTCTCAGTATGCTTGGAATTGGCCGCATTCACTACGCGCAGCTCGCGATAGGCATCGCCCAGACCTGCCGCTTCCAGCTTTTCCTTCACGTCCTGCTCGCGGCCCACGACCAGCGCCTCGCCCATGCCGGAGCGCTGATAGGCCACGGCAGCGCGCAGCACCCGCTCGTCATCGCCCTCGGCAAAGATCATCTTCGCCTGCGCCTGACGCGCGCGGCTGTGGATGCCCTGCAGGATCGAGGCGGTCGGGTCCATCCGCGCCTTCAGGCTTTGGGCATAGCCTTCCATGTCGATGATCGGACGGCGCGCCACGCCAGTATCCATCCCGGCTTTCGCGACCGCCGGCGGGATCACGTGGATCAGCCGCGGATCGAAGGGCGTCGGAATGATGTAATCGCGCCCGAAGCTCAGCTTGCGCCCATAGGCCATCGCGACCTCGTCGGGCACGTCTTCGCGCGCCAGCTCCGCCAGGGCGTTCGCGCAGGCGATCTTCATCTCATCATTGATCGCACGGGCGTGAATGTCGAGTGCGCCACGGAACAGGTACGGAAAGCCGAGGACGTTGTTCACCTGGTTCGGATAGTCCGACCGCCCCGTCGCCACGATCGCATCGGGACGCACCGATTGCGCCTCTTCCGGGGTAATTTCCGGGTCCGGGTTCGCCATCGCGAAGATAACCGGGTTGTCGGCCATCGACTGAACCATCTCGGGCGTCACAGCCCCCTTGGCCGACACGCCGAGGAACACGTCGGCATCCTTCATCGCCTCTTCCAGCGTGCGGGCATCGGTCACCGCCGCATGGGCCGATTTCCACTGGTTCATGCCCTCGGTGCGGCCCTGATAGATCACGCCCTTGGTGTCGCACATGATGCAGTTGTCGTGCTTCGCGCCCATCGCCTTCACGAGTTCCAGACAGGCGATGCCCGCAGCCCCCGCGCCGTTCAGCACGATCTTGCAGTCCTCGATCTTCTTGCCCGACAGCTCCAGCGCGTTAATCAGACCCGCCGCACAGATCACCGCCGTGCCGTGCTGATCGTCGTGAAACACCGGGATGTCCATCAACTCCTTGAGCCGCTGCTCGATGATGAAACATTCCGGTGCCTTGATATCCTCGAGGTTGATCCCACCGAAGGTCGGCCCCATCAGCTTCACTGCGTTGATGATCTCGTCGGCATCCTCGGTATCGAGCTCGATATCGATCGCGTTCACATCGGCGAAGCGCTTGAAGAGAACCGCCTTGCCCTCCATCACCGGTTTCGAGGCGAGCGCCCCGAGATTGCCAAGCCCCAGAATGGCCGAGCCGTTCGAGATCACCGCGACCATGTTCCCCTTCACGGTGTAGTCGTAGGCGAGCTCGGGGTTATCCGCGATCGCCTCCACCGGCACGGCAACGCCGGGGCTGTAGGCCAGCGACAGATCGCGCTGCGACGTCATGGGCTTCGACGCCGTGATGTCGTATTTCCCCGGATGCGGGTCGAGGTGATAGGCCAACGCCTCTTCGGGCGTGATACGGTTCTTGCTGGGCATTGGGCCGGTGCTCCTCCTGCAGGTCCGAACCGGTTTAACGTCCCGTGATCCGTCACTCAACGGAATTGCGCCCGAATCCGGGGTTTTGTAGGGTCGCGCGACCAGCAAATGGGGGGCACATGGCCAAGCCGACCGTCACACCGATGATGGAACAGTATCTGGGGATCAAGGAGGCCAATCCGGGCGCGCTCCTGTTCTATCGGATGGGTGATTTCTACGAGATGTTCTTTCAGGACGCGGTCGATGCCGCAGCCGCGCTCGACATCGCGCTTACCAAGCGTGGTCAGCACATGGGCGAGGATATCGCGATGTGCGGCGTCCCCGTGCACGCGGCCGAGGGCTATTTGCTGACGCTGATCCGCAAAGGCTTCCGCGTGGCGATCGCCGAGCAGATGGAAGACCCTGCCGAAGCTAAGAAGCGCGGGTCCAAATCCGTCGTGAAACGCGATGTGGTGCGGCTGGTCACGCCCGGCACGCTCACCGAGGAAAGCTTGCTGGAGGCGCGCCGCCACAACTTCCTCGCTGCTTGGGCCGAGGTGCGCGACGAAGCCGCGATTGCGTGGGTCGATATCTCTACCGGCGAGTTCCGCGTGACGCCCTGCCCGCTGTCGCGGCTAGGCCCCGAGCTTGCCCGGCTTGCGCCTCGTGAAGTGCTGGTCAGTGAAGCGAAAGAGGCCGATTGCGCCGAAATAGTCTCTGATATGCGAGCCGCAATGACGCCCTTGTCGCGGGCGAGCTTCGACAGTCAGGCGGCCGAGACGCGGCTTCTGTCGCTCTATTCCATCGGCTCGCTCGATGCGTTCGGCAGTTTCACCCGCGCCGAGATGGCCGCGATGGGGGCGATTGTCGATTACCTCGAGATCACGCAGAAAGGGAAACTGCCCCTCCTGCGCCGTCCCGTGCATGAAGACAGCGGCGCAGCGATGCAGATCGACGCCGCGACGCGCCGCAATCTGGAATTGACGCAGGCACTTTCGGGCGGGCGCGACGGCTCGCTCCTGAATGCCATCGACCGCACCGTTACGGCAGGCGGCGCGCGGCTTCTGGAACGCCGGATCTCCGCCCCGTCCCGGAGTCTGACCGAAATCCACGCGCGGCACGATTCCGTGCGTTTTCTGCTGGAACAGGGTCGATTTTCTGAAGATATCCGCGCCGATCTGAAGCGCTGCCCCGATATGGATCGAGCGCTTTCGCGCCTCGCCCTCGACCGCGGCGGCCCGCGCGACATGGCCGCGATCCGCAACGGGTTGGCGCAGGCCGAGCGGATCGCCGAAGCGGTGTCCGCCGTCGAGGCCCCGCCGCTGCTCGCCGCTGCCACCAAGGCACTGATGGGCCATGACGACCTCACCGCCCTTCTGGATGCGGCGCTCATCGCGGAGCCCCCGCTTCTTGCGCGCGACGGCGGCTTCATCGCGGCAGGCTACGACGAAGATCTCGATCAGACGCGCCAGCTGCGCGACGAGGGCCGTGGCGTGATCGCGAAAATGCAGGCGGAATATATCGAGGCCACGGGGATCAATTCGCTCAAGATCAAGCACAACAACGTGCTGGGCTACTTCATCGAAACCACCGCCACCCATGCCGAGAAGATGCTCGCCCCGCCGTTGTCGGAGCGCTTCATCCACCGTCAGACCACTGCGAACCAGGTGCGCTTCACGACGGTCGAACTGAGCGAGATCGAGACCCGCATTCTGAACGCCGGAAACCATGCGCTGGAGATCGAAAAAAGGCTCTATTCCGGCCTAAGACAAGCAATTCTCGACCGCGCGGGTCCGATCAACGAGGCCTCGCGCGCACTTGCCGAAATCGACCTCGCCAGCGCTTTCGCGACGCTCGCGCGCAACGAAGACTGGGCAGAACCCACAGTCGATGACAGCCACGCTTTCGAGATTGAAGGCGGGCGGCATCCGGTCGTCGAAGCCTCGCTCAAGAAATCCGGCGAGCCGTTCATCGCGAATGACTGCGAACTGACCGAAGGCGCGACCCCCGCGATCTGGCTGCTCACCGGTCCGAACATGGCCGGTAAATCGACCTTCCTGCGCCAGAACGCCCTGATCGCGCTTCTCGCACAGGCAGGCAGCTTCGTTCCGGCGAAATCCGCCCATATCGGTCTTGTGTCACAACTCTTCAGCCGCGTCGGCGCGGCGGACGATCTGGCGCGGGGCCGGTCGACCTTCATGGTCGAGATGGTGGAAACCGCCGCGATCCTCAATCAGGCCGATGACCGCGCTCTGGTGATCCTCGACGAAATCGGCCGCGGAACGGCAACCTATGACGGGCTCTCGATCGCCTGGGCGGTCATGGAGCATCTGCACGCGTCCAACCGCTGTCGAGCCCTCTTCGCGACCCATTACCACGAGATGACCGCGCTGTCGGCCAAGCTCGACGGCGTCGAAAATGCGACTGTCGCGGTGAAGGAATGGGAAGGCGAAGTGATCTTCTTGCACGAGGTTCGCAAAGGCGCCGCCGACCGCTCCTATGGCGTTCAGGTCGCACGGCTCGCCGGGCTTCCGCATTCCGTCGTGGAACGCGCGCGGATCGTCCTTGATGCGCTGGAGAAGGGCGAACGCGAAGGCGGTGGCAAGAAACAGGCGGTGATCGACGATCTGCCGCTATTTTCAGTGTCTAACACACCGCAACCCGCCGCCCCGCCAACCGGTCCGTCTCCGCTGGAGGAACGCCTGAAATCGCTCATTCCGGACGACATGACACCGAAAGACGCGCTCGACGCCCTCTACGAGCTTCGCGCGCTTCTCACGGAGTAGTCTTCCTCTTCTTGATGGAAATATCCCAGGGGTCTGGGGGCAGTGCCCCCAGCCTTACCGATCAGGATTTCGGAGTGGAGCTGACGCCCACTTTCGCCGGCCGCAGAAGCCGGTCGTGGATCATGAAGCCGTTCTCCATGACCTGGATGATGTCGCCGGCCTTGGTGCCGGGCGCGGGCGCTTCGAACATCGCTTCATGCATCTGCGGGTCGAACTTCTCGCCGACTTCAGGCGCAACGGTGGTGATGCCGTGACGAGCAAACACGTTGAGCAATTCGCGCTGGGTCAGTTCGACCCCTTCGAGGAACGGCCCGGCCTGCGAACGCACGTCCTCATTCGCGGCCTCGAGCGCACGCGACAGCGCGTCGAACACCGGCAGCATGTCGCGCGCAAGACGCGTCCCGCCGTAATTCGAGGCTTCCTGACGCTCTTTGTCGGCCCGTTTGCGTGCGTTCTCGGCATCTGCCAGCGCACGCATGAAACGGTCGCGATAATCGTCGCGCTCCGCACGCAACGCCTCGAGCTCGTCGGCTTCATAAGACATCACGTCTTCAAAACTCTCGTCGATATGCGCCTGATCCTCGGCAATCTCGTCTTTTTTCTCGCTCATGCCATTCATCCTTTGCCCTGGCCGGAGATCATCCGCCCGACCAGTTGCGCTGTGTAGTCCACGATCGGCACGATGCGCCCGTAGTTGAGCCGGGTCGGCCCAATCACGCCCACCGCACCAATGATCTTTCGGTCAGCGTTCATATATGGAGAGACAACCAAAGAGGAACCCGAAAGAGAGAAAAGTTTGTTCTCTGAGCCAATAAAAATACGCACACCTTCGCCATCCTCGGCCAGATCGAGGAATTCGGCGATGTCGCGCTTCCGCTCGAGATCGTCGAATAGCGAGCGGATGCGGTCGAGATCGTCTTCAGAGCCCAAGAGGTTGGCGCGACCACGCACGATCAGCCGTTCGTAGCGCTCGCCCTTGTTCTCCCAAGCGGCCAGACCGCTGTCGATCAGTTCAGTCGCGAGCGAATCGATTTCGTTACGGTGATTTGCAATCTGGCGGGCGATGTGGCCCCGCAGCTCGGACAGGGTTCTTCCCTCCGCCATCGCGTTGAGGAAATTGGCGGCCTCCCGCATCGACGAAGGCGTCTGTCCCAGCGGCGGCGTGAAGACGCGGTTCTCTACCTGCCCGTCCGCGAAGACGAGCACCACCAGTGCACGGTCGGGCGCCAACGAAACGAATTCGATATGGCGGATCGGGGCCTCGTGTTTGGGCGTGAGAACGAGGCTCGCGCCCTGCGTCATTCCCGAAAGCGCGCTCGACACTCGGTCCAACAAAGACCCTACATCGCCTGAATTCGCGCCCATCGTTGCATCGAGCGCCGCGCGGTCCTCGTCCCCGAGGTGGCTCACTTCCATCACCCCGTCGACGAACAACCGCAGACCCATCTGGGTCGGAACGCGCCCCGCAGAGACATGCGGGCTGTCCAGAAGCCCGAGATATTCGAGGTCCTGCATAACGTTGCGGATCGTCGCCGCCGAGACCTTCTCGTTCATCTCTCGGGTCAGACTGCGCGAGCCCACGGGACCGCCAGTCGTCAGATAGCCTTCGACCACCCGGCGAAACACTTCGCGGGAGCGGTCGTTCAGTTCGGAGAGAATATCGTTCTGGTCACTCATCGCGCTTCATCCAAGCTGACTTAAAGCCGCGCGAAGCCGAAGGTCAATCTCGGCTCGGGGGTTGCATCGCTGCGCATGGGCGATCAAATGGGGTGAATTCAGTAGAAAGGACCCCACGATGCGCCCTTCCGGCAGAGAGTTAAGCGAACTTCGCCCGATTTCAATCGAGACCGGGGTTACGAAACACGCAGAAGGGTCATGCCTCATCAAAATGGGCGACACCCATGTGCTGTGCACCGCCACCATCGAGGATCGCGCCCCGTCGTTCCTGAAAGGCTCCGGCCTTGGCTGGGTGACCGCAGAATACGGTATGCTGCCGCGCGCGACCAACACGCGTAACCGTCGCGAGGCCGCGGCGGGCAAGCAAGGCGGAAGAACCGTTGAAATTCAACGACTTATCGGACGCGCTCTACGCGCTGGCGTAGATCGTTCGGCGCTTGGCGAGCGTCAGATCGTAGTCGATTGCGATGTGATCCAGGCCGATGGCGGCACGCGTTGCGCCTCGATCACCGGCGGTTGGGTCGCGCTGCGTCTCGCAGCGAACAAGTTGATGAAATCGGGCGCCTGCACCTCGGATCCGCTGCTCGACCATGTCGCAGCCTTGTCCTGCGGCATTTATGCGGGCCAGCCGGTGGCCGATCTCGACTATGCCGAGGATAGCGAAGCGGGCACCGACGGGAATTTCATCATGACCGGGCGTGGCAAGCTCATCGAAGTGCAGATGTCGGCCGAAGGCGCGACCTTCTCGCGCGAGCAGATGGATCGGCTTCTCGATCTGGCTGAGGAAGGCGCGGCGAAGCTCGTCGAAGCGCAGAAAGCGGCGATCGGATGAGGAGCTTCACCGAGAAGAAGCTGCTGGTCGCGACCCATAACGCTGGGAAGCTCGAGGAGATCAAAGCTATCCTCGCGCCTTTCGGCGTCGAGGTGGTCGGCGCGAAGGAAATGAACCTACCCGAGCCGGAAGAGACCGAGAGCACCTTCGTCGGCAATGCCCGGATCAAGGCGCACGCCGCTTCCAAGGCGACGGGCCTGCCCGCCTTGGCTGACGATTCCGGGATTGAAGTGGACTGTCTCGACGGGGCGCCGGGCGTTTATACCGCCGATTGGGCGACGACCCCGAACGGTCGCGATTTCACCATGGCGATGGAGAAGACGTGGAAGGCTTGCGACGATATCGAGGCCCCCTCGCCACGGACTGCGCGGTTCCGCTCGACCCTGGTTCTCGCCTGGCCCGACGGGCATGACGAAGTGTTCGAAGGCCGCGCCGAGGGTCAACTGGTCTGGCCGATGCGCGGCGCGCTTGGCCATGGCTACGACCCGATGTTCCAGCCCGAGGGCTACGATCTCACCTTCGCGGAGATGGACCCCGCGCAGAAGAACGAGATTTCGCACCGTGCGGACGCTTTCCGCAAATTCGTTACGGTATTCGAGGCGAAATGACCGAGGATTGGCGGCACGGGGGGTTCGGCCTCTACCTTCACTGGCCGTTCTGTGCCGCCAAATGCCCTTATTGCGACTTCAATTCGCATGTCGCGACCTCCATCGACCAAAAACGATGGCTGTCTGCTTATCTCAGCGAACTCGACCGCTATGCCGCTCAGACCGAAGGCCGGGTTTTGAACACGGTTTTCTTCGGCGGCGGCACTCCATCGCTAATGGATCCCGAGATCGTCGCCGCGATCATCGAACGCATTCGCAGAAACTGGCAAACCAGAAACGATTTCGAGATTACCCTCGAAGCAAACCCCACAAGTGTCGAATCCGGGCGGTTTAGAGCCTTTTCCAAGGCTGGCGTGAACCGCGTCTCGATGGGGATGCAGGCGCTGAATGACGAAGATCTGCGTCGTTTGGGCCGGATGCACTCGGTCGCAGAAGGCCAGAAAGCCTTCGACATTGCGCGCAAGCAATTCGACCGTGTGAGCTTCGATCTGATCTACGCGCGCCAGCACCAGTCGATCGAAGATTGGAAGTCAGAGCTGGACGAGGCGCTGCGAATGGCAGTCGACCACCTCTCCCTCTATCAGCTGACCATTGAACCCGGCACCGTGTTCGGTGCGCGGCACGATGCAGGCAAGCTCCGCGGCATTCCGGAGGACGATATCTCCGCCGAAATGTATTTCGCGACGCAGGAAATCTGCGAGAAGCACGGCCTCCCCGCCTATGAAATCTCGAACCACGCGCGCCCCGGCGCCGAGAGCCGCCACAACCTGATTTACTGGCGTTATGGGGACTATATCGGCATCGGTCCCGGCGCGCATGGGCGCCTGACCGAAAATGGTGTCCGTCACGCCACCGATACGCTCAAACAACCCGGCGCCTGGCTTGCGCAGGTGGAAAAAACCGGTGCCGGAGAGAATGAACGCGCCGCCCTGCCCCGCGAAGAGCAGGCAATCGAGTATCTTCTATTCGCGCTACGCCTCTCCGAAGGGCTCGAGATGGAACGGTTCAACACGATCTCGCGTTCACCGCTCGACGAGGCGACGATGCGCCATCTTGAGGATATCGGCATGATCGAGAGAGAGAACGGATTTCTGCGCGCGACGGATCAAGGCCGCCCGGTCCTGAACGCCATCATTCGCGACCTGATCCCCTGATGCGCATCGTCTGGCTCACGCTTGGCATCGTCTCGACCGCCATCGGTATCATCGGGCTGTTTCTGCCGCTTGTCCCTACCGTTCCCCTGATGCTTCTAGCGACGTTCTGCTTCGCGCGGTCCTCCGATCGCCTGCACAACTGGATCATCACCCATCCGCGTTTCGGGCCACAGGTCATCGACTGGCAGGAACGGCGTGCTATCGCGAAACGCGCAAAAATCGCGGCAACAGTGTCTGTTTTCGCGGCTTTTGGCCTGTCGTTAGCCTTCCGGTTGCCAGTCGGCATCCTAGCGATTCAGGGGATTACGCTGCTCGGCGTTCTGATTTTCATCTGGACCCGCCCGAATAGCTGATTAGCCGTTGCTGAGCATTTGGCAAAGACGGTCGAGCTCCTCCAGATCACCGTAGGAAATCGTGATCTTACCGCTTCCGTTGCTCGTGTGATCGATCGCGACCTTCATCCCGATCGTCGCGGAAAGATCGCCTTCGAGCGCGCGCGTATCGGCATCCTTCTGGGGCTTCGGACGCGCCTTGCGCTCTTCCCCACCCTGCTGCTTTTTAGCGAGCTTTTCGACATCGCGCACCGACAGCGTCTTTGCCACGGCTTGCCGGGCCAGACCGACCGGATCCTCAGCGGTAATCATCGCCCGCGCATGACCAGCGGAGAGCTTCCCCTCACGCAGGTAGCCCTGCACTTCTTCGGGAAGTTGCAGCAGACGCATCAGGTTGGCGATATGACTACGGCTTTTCGACAGCGCCTCGGCCAGCTTTTCTTGTGTGTGGCCGAAGCGGCTCATCAATTGCTTGTAGGCCAGTGCTTCTTCCAACGCGTTGAGGTCGGCGCGCTGAATATTCTCGATAATCGCGACTTCAAGAACTTCCGTGTCGTTGAACTCGCGAATGATGACCGGAAGCTGGTGCAGCTTGGCCATCTGCGACGCGCGCCACCGGCGTTCACCGGCCACGATCTCATAATGATCCGGCTTCGTCGGGTGTTTGCGCACGATAAGCGGCTGAATCACGCCTTTTTCGCGGATCGACGCCGCCAGTTCTTCCAGGGCGGCGGGCTCGAAATCGCGACGCGGCTGGTCCGGGTTCGGCTCGATCTTCTCGACCGGCACATATTGCTCCGGCCGGCGCGGCGATGCCGTCGTCTCAGCCGGGTTCAGATCGACATCCGCCATCAAAGCCGACAAACCGCGTCCCAATCCACGCTTTTCGCGTTCTTTCGCCATGCTCACACCGCCTTTGCCAATTCGTGCCGCGACATCAATTCGCTCGCCAGGTTTCGATAGGCCACCGCCCCGCGCGAGCTGCTGTCATAGTTTAGCACCGGCATCGCGTAGGAAGGCGCCTCGGAGACCCGCACGTTCCGGGGAATCATCGTACGGAAAACCAGCTCACCCAAGGTCGCGCGCGCATCCGCCTCCACCTGCTGCGAGAGATTGTTCCGCACGTCATACATTGTGAGAACGATCCCTTCTATCCGCAGGTTTCGATTTGCGCTGAGCCGGATCTCCCGGATCGTCAGCATCAGCTGCGAAAGCCCTTCGAGCGCGAAGAATTCCGCCTGAAGCGGCACCAGCACCGAATGCGATGCGACCATCGCGTTGATGGTCAGCAGGCTAAGGCTAGGCGGGCAGTCGATCAATATATAGTCGAAGCCATAGGTATCGACATCAGGATGTCGTAGTGCGTCATGCAGAAGAAAGCTGCGCTTTTCGGTCGAAACGAGCTCCATATCGGCCGAGGACAGGTCCGTTGTCGCTGGACAGAGGTAAAGACCGTCGATTTCCGTCTTGTGCAAGACTGACGAAACCGGCGCATCCTCGATCAGAAGATCATAGGTCGTCAGTTCGCGGTCATCAGGTTCGATTCCGAGCCCCGTCGACGCGTTCCCCTGCGGATCCAGGTCGATAAGAAGCACCTTCCGCCCGGCCTCGACGAGCCCGGCAGCGAGGTTGATCGCCGTTGTCGTCTTGCCCACGCCGCCCTTCTGGTTCGCAATCGCAATAATTTTCGGTTCGTTTGCGCGAATTGGGTCAGACACGCTCGGCTCCGTGGATTTTCAGGACAACACTGTTTGGATCGCTGAGGCTTTCGATCGCCTCGTGGTCAAAGGACCAGCTTTCCCGCGCCTGCGCAAGTTCTTCCTGCCAGCGTGCGCCTTTCGGAAAGAGAGCCGTCCCGTCCGGCTTCAGATGTGGCGCGGTGAATTCCAACAATTTTGGCAGGCTAGCGAGAGCACGGGCAGAAACGACGTCCGCGTCCAGCGGAGCGATTTCTTCGATTCTCTGCGCGATAACGCGGGTATTGAGCGACAATTCGCGACTGACCGTCGACAGAAAAGCAGATTTGCGAAGATCCGACTCGACGAGAACCACTTGCCTCTCGGGCTTTTTTTCTGCTGACAAAACCGCGATCATCAGGCCGGGAAACCCTCCCCCTGCCCCGAAATCCGCCCATATCTGCGCATTTTCAGGCGCCATCGCGAATATTTGGGCCGAATCGAGGAAGTGGCGCGACCACATATCCTCCAAGGTCGATTTCGCGACGAGGTTGATCGCCGGGTTCCATTTCTTCAGGAGGACTTCGTAGGCTAGGAGCTTATCCAGTGTTTCACGTGAAACATCGAATCGCTCCGCAAACTCCTCGGCTTCGGGCGTCGTCATGCAGAGCGTTCCCGCTTTGACTGCCGCAGGCGCGCTAAGATCAAGGTTAGCGCAGCCGGCGTCACTCCATCTATACGCCCCGCCTGACCTAAAGTCTTGGGCATCGCGCGCTGAAGCTTCCCCTTCAGCTCGTTCGAAAGCCCTTGCAAAGAATCGAAATCGAAATCTTCGGGGATTTCCCAGCCCTCATCGCGCTTGAGAGAGGCCGCGTCGACCTCCTGACGCGCCACGTAATTCGCGTAAAGCGCATCGATCGACAATTGCCGCGCGGCATCTTCGGAAAGATTTTTCAGTTCCGGAAGCGCCTCCTGCAATGCGGGCATTGTGATATCCGGGAAGGACAAGAGATCGAACGCCGTCCGGCGAGTCCCATCCTCGTTAACCTTGAAACCCTTCTCCTTCGCTTCCTTCGGCGTAAGCGAAATCGACCGCAATAATTCGCCGCCAGCCGCAAGCTCGGCGGATTTCTTTTCAAACTGCGCACGGCGCGCTTCGCCAACGCAGCCAATCTCGATCCCCATCCCGGTCAGACGTTGGTCGGCGTTATCAGCCCGCAGCGACAGGCGGAATTCGGCGCGCGAGGTAAACATCCGGTAAGGTTCGGTAACGCCGCGTGAGGTCAGGTCGTCAATCATCACGCCGATATAGCTTGAGGTCCGGCTGAATTGCACCGGTTCGCCCGACTTGGCGGAAGACGCCGCATTCAACCCCGCGACCAAACCTTGGGCGGCGGCTTCCTCATATCCTGTGGTTCCGTTTATCTGTCCCGCAAGATATAGGCCGGGCACGGCGCGCAACTGCAGCGTGCCGTCCAGTGCCCGCGGATCGACATAGTCATATTCGATCGCGTAACCGGGTTGCAGAATCTTCGCCTTTTCCAGACCGAAGATCGAATGGACGTAATCTTCCTGAACATCGACAGGTAGCGAAGTCGAAATTCCGTTCGGATAGACCGTGTCGTCGTCCAGCCCTTCCGGTTCAAGAAAGATCTGATGCGAATCCTTGTCGGCAAAACGGACGACCTTGTCTTCGATAGACGGGCAATAGCGAGGGCCAACCCCAGAAATATGCCCGCCATACATTGCTGAGCGGTCGAGATTGCCCCGGATGATGTCGTGAGTCCGCCCATTCGTATGGGTGATCCCGCAGGAGATCTGCCGCACTTCGGGCGACCGGTTAAGGAAGGAAAACATCACCGGATCGTCATCGCCCGGCTGGCTCTCCAATTTTTCCCAAGCGATCGTCTTCCCATCCAGCCGCGGCGGCGTACCGGTTTTCAGACGGCCCATCGGCAGCTCCATCGCATAAAGCCGCTCTGCGAGTGCACGCGACGGCCTATCCCCGATGCGACCTCCTGGACGCTGCTGATCGCCGATATGAATCACGCCATTCAGGAACGTTCCCGAAGTCAGGATCGCCGAATGACAGCTAAGCGCTACACCATCTGCAAGCATCACGCCGGTCACACGACCGCCTTTGACGCTCAGGTCGGTCACTTCCCCTTCGATCACCTCAAGATTGGGTTGCGCCGCAGTCACCCTCTGGGCGGCCTCACGGTAGAGTTTACGATCCGCCTGAGCGCGGGGACCCTGCACCGCTGGCCCTTTACGTCTGTTAAGAAGGCGAAATTGAATCCCAGCCGCATCGGCGAGCCGCCCCATAACGCCATCCATCGCGTCGATCTCGCGCACCAAATGGCCTTTTCCAAGCCCACCAATCGCGGGATTGCACGACATTACCCCGATCGCATCAGCGCGCAGGGTCACCAAGGCCACCTGCACGCCCATCCGGGCGGCCGCGTGGGCTGCCTCGGTTCCGGCGTGCCCGCCTCCGATCACGATGACGTCGTAATGTTTCACGTGAAACACTCCTTACTTTCCGATGCAGAAGCTCGAGAAAATCTCGTCCAACAGGTTCTCGACATCCACCCGCCCGAGCAACGCTTCCAGCGCCCAAGCTGCTTGGCGCAGTGATTCCGCTGCCAGCTCGCTCCGGTCGGACCCGCGCAATACCTCATCTCGCGCCGATTCCAAAGCCCCGAATGCACGTTGCATTGCAACCCGGTGTCGCTCGCGCGTCATCACACCGGCACCCTCACCAAGCCCGGACAGCCTTTCTTCGATTGCGGAGATAAGTTCTGCCAGACCTGCTCCTGTTTTCCCGGACACGTTCAGCCCGTCATGCTCGGCGATATCCGATTTGCCATGCACCACCAGATCGCCCGGTTCCGGCGCGATCAGCGGTACTTCTTCGCCGTCGAGCAGGAACACGCGCAGGTCGGATTGCCGGGCGCGTTCCAGAGCCCGCTCCACCCCGATCGCTTCCACGACATCGTCGGTTTCGCGCAGGCCAGCGGTGTCGAGCAAGGTCACCGCCTGCCCGCCGATCTCCATTCGCACCTCGATGACGTCGCGCGTCGTGCCTGCGACTTCAGAGGTGATGGCCGCTTCGCGCCCTGCGAGCGCGTTGAGTAAGGTTGATTTCCCGGCATTCGGACGCCCGACAATCGCGACCTCAAACCCTTCGCGGATCCGTTCTGCCGCACCAATCCGGCGTAATTCATCGCGAATTCCGGCTGTGACCGCGTCGATCAGCTCCAACACCTCGGGCGAAACATCGACCGGAACTTCCTCATCAGCGAAGTCGATCGTCGCCTCGACCAATGCCCCCGCCCGGATCAGTTTCGCCCGCCAATCCTCTACCAGAGCGCCAACCGCGCCTGACAAAACCTTCAACGCTTGTTTGCGCTGCGCCTCTGTCTCAGCCTCGATCAGATCGGAAAGTCCTTCGACCTGTGCCAGATCGAGCCGTTCGTTCTCTAACGCCCGCCGGGTAAATTCACCAGGTTCCGCAAGCCGCAACCCGTCGATCTGTCCAAGCGCACGCAAGACAGCCGAGACCGTCGCGATCGCCCCGTGGATATGCAGTTCCGCGACCTCCTCGCCGGTAAAGCTGGCCCCATTCTCAAAGCACAGCACCACCGCCTCGTCGAGTTCCTCACCCGCGAGCCGCAGCCTGCGCAGCCCGGCGATGCGCGGTTCCGGCAAGGTTCCCGCCAGTTCCCGCGCCGCAAACCAGGCTTGCGGTCCTGAAATACGAATGACGGCCACGCCCGCTTTTCCGCGGGCCGTGGCCAGAGCATAGATCGTGTCCATAGCAATCCTCTTCCGAGCGGAAGATAGGACGGCCTCAGCCGTTCATCGAGTCGAAGAATTCCGAGTTCGTCTTGGTCTGCTTGAGCTTCGAGATCAGGAACTCGATCGCATCGGTCGTACCCATCGGATTCAGGATGCGGCGCAGAAGGTACGTTTTCTGAAGATCCTTCTGGTCGACGAGCAGATCCTCTTTCCGGGTGCCGGATTTGAGGATGTCCATCGCCGGGAAGACACGCTTGTCGGCAACCTTGCGGTCCAGCACAATCTCCGAGTTACCGGTGCCCTTGAATTCTTCGAAGATGACCTCGTCCATCCGCGAGCCGGTATCGATCAGCGCGGTCGCGATAATGGTCAGCGAGCCGCCCTCTTCGATGTTCCGCGCAGCCCCGAAGAACCGCTTCGGACGCTGCAGCGCGTTCGCATCGACACCACCGGTGAGCACCTTGCCCGAGCTTGGCACGACGGTGTTGAAGGCGCGGCCCAAGCGGGTAATCGAATCCAGCAAAATAACGACATCGCGCTTATGCTCGACAAGGCGCTTGGCCTTTTCGATGACCATATCGGACACCGCAACGTGGCGCGTCGCCGGTTCATCGAAGGTCGAAGAGATCACCTCGCCCTTCACCGAACGCTGCATGTCGGTGACCTCTTCCGGTCGTTCGTCGATCAGCAGAACGATCAGGTAGCATTCCGGGTGGTTACGCTCGATCGACGTCGCGATGTTCTGCAGCAGAACCGTCTTACCGGTCCGCGGCGGGGCGACGATCAGCGAACGCTGGCCTTTCCCGATCGGCGCGACGAGGTCGATGATCCGGGCCGAACGGTCCTTGATCGTCGGATCCTCGATTTCCATCTTCAGGCGCTCATCGGGATAGAGCGGCGTGAGGTTGTCGAAAGCGACCTTGTGGCGCGCCCTCTCCGGCTCCTCGAAGTTGATCCTCTCAACCTTCGTTAACGCGAAATACCGCTCGTTCTCGCCGGGCGCGCGGATCACGCCTTCGACGGTATCGCCGGTGCGCAGGCTGTGCTGGCGGATCATGTCGGGCGAGACGTAGATATCGTCGGGACCCGGCAGATAGTTCGCCTCGGTCGAACGCAGGAAGCCGAAACCATCCTGCAGAACTTCGAGGACGCCATCGCCACCGATGACCCAATCATCCTCGGCATGCTCCTTCAGGATCGAGAACATCATCTCGCCCTTGCGCATGGTCGAGGCGTTTTCGATCTCCCATTCTTCGGCCAGCGCCAGAAGTTCCTTCGGGCTCTTGGCTTTCAAGTCGGAGAGATTGAGGCGTTCATCGCTCATCGGATTACCTGCAGCTGGCGCCTCACCAGAGCGATGGGCGCAAAGATTCGTCTTGTCTCAGAAAAACCGGTCGGCCAGGACGGCCGGGGCTTGGCGAGGCAGATAAGCGCAAAGCGTCGCTGAGTCAACGAAAGTCAGAATTTCACGATCACCGACGCGACGATAACGATCATGAAGATCGTCGGGATCTCGTTCATCATACGGTAGTAGCGCCCGCTGCGGTTCGCCCTGCCCTCTGCAAGCGCCTTGCGTTCCCTCGCGCACCACATGTGGAACCATGTCATGCCCAGAACGGCCGCAGCCTTGGTCCACGGCCAGACGCTCGACCAATCGACGATGCCCGGCGTGAAGACGAGCATCAGACCGAAAAGCCAGCTCGCGATCATCCCCGGGTTCATGATGGCCTTGAGAAGAAGCCGTTCCTGGTGCCGGAACAGAAGCTCCTGATCGCTATCGCGCACCATGCCCGCCTTGTTCAGCCCCTCGACGTGGTAAACGTAAAGCCGCGGCAAATAAAACAAGGCCGCCATCCATGTGATGATCGCCATCACGTGGAGCGCTTTGATCCACAAATACCAAGTGCTCAGGAAATCGGTCATCTCGCCTCCGGCTGACAGCTGCCATCATCTTCAAAAAAGATTCTTTAAAGAAAAAGATGATGATGATGTAGGGCCTGTTGATGATGTGGATTAACACTTTATCAAGAGTTTCTCCACAGGCGGAAAACATCTGGTGGGAAGGAATCTTTCGGCTGGCTAGTTTCTCCTAAAACATTGATACTGCGTGCTTATGTCTCGAAGAGTCTCAACGTCATCCTGTGGATAACTCTTTGGAGAAAATTGTGAAGTCCCCACCGTGTCCCCAACGGCTCGAATCCGAATTCCACAGGTGGACAAGTTTCGTAAATCTGCCATGAAACGTGCCGATCCGGTGGAGTAATCCGCCGATCCGCGTTATGCCCAATTCGACCCCGAGACTTCTGCGCCTGCTTATCCACAAGTTCATGAACATCCTCCTTGCCTCCGCTTCAGAAATCCGCGCGCAGCTTCTGCGCAACGCCGGTCTGTCGGTGACGGTCGCGCCCGCGCGCATTGACGAGGACACGATCAGGCGGAGTTTGGAGGCCGAAGAGGCAAAGCCGCGCGATGTCGCGGACCTTCTCGCCGAGATGAAGGCTGCGAAACTGTCGGCGCGCCATCCCGGAGAACTGGTGGTCGGCGCGGATCAGGTTCTGGAGCTTAAAGGCACGGTCTTGTCGAAGCCGGAGACACCGGAGGACGCGAAATCGCAGTTGCGTGCCCTCTCCGGCCAAACCCACAAACTGCTTTCCGCGATGGTTGCGATCCGGGATGGCGAGCCGCTTTGGCGTCATGTGGGCGAAGTGCGTCTGACGATGCATGAGCTTACTGCGCCCTTCATCGACGATTACGTCGCCCGGAACTGGGAGAGCATCCGCTGGTCCGTGGGCAGCTACAAGCTCGAGGAGGAAGGCGTGCGTCTTTTCTCCCGTGTCCAAGGCGATTATTTTGCTGTCCTGGGCCTTCCCTTGATCGAATTCCTTAACTGGCTTCATGCCCGAGGAGATTTCACGACATGACGGATCATCCGCGCATTCCCCTCGCTGGCGTCATCGGATCGCCGGTCGCGCATTCGCGCTCGCCGCTTCTATTCCGCACATGGTTTGCAGAATACGGGATCGAAGGGTTCTATGTTCCGATGGATGTGGCCAGTGACGATCTGGAAACCGTGCTTCGGACCTTGCCCAAGGCGGGGTTCGTCGGCACGAATGTGACGATCCCGCACAAGATCCGCGCGCTCGAGATTGCCGATGTCATCTCCGATCGCGCGGCCCTTATCGGCGCTGCGAATACCTTGGTGTTCCGCCCGGATGGCAAGATTTACGCAGATAATACAGATGGTTACGGTTTCATCGCTAATCTGAGGCAGAATGCCCCGAACTGGGACCCGAAGTCTGGCCCGGCTGCCGTTCTCGGCGCAGGCGGGGCCGCGCGCGCCATCGTCGCTTCGCTTCTGGAAAGCGGAGCGCCGGAAATCCGTATCTCGAACCGGACGCGGGCGCGCGCCGATGCGCTGCGTCAGGAATTCGGGGCGCGTCTGGTCGTTTACGATTGGGTGCGGGCGGGCAATATGCTCGAAGATGCGGCGACGGTGGTGAACACGACGTCGCTCGGTATGATAGGCAAGTCGGAGTTTCGCGTTCCGCTCGATGCATTGCGTCCCAGCGCGACTTGCTGTGATCTCGTGTATACACCCCTTAAGACCAAATTTCTCACCGAGGCCGAAGACGCGGGATGCACCGTGGTCGACGGGCTTGGCATGCTCTTGCATCAAGCCGTCCCGGGATTTGAGCGTTGGTTCGGCCAGCGCCCGGAAGTCGGCGAAACCGTCCGCAACGCGGTGCTCGGGGGATGAGCAAGCCTTTCCTGCTCGGTCTGACCGGCTCCATCGGGATGGGGAAATCCACGACCGCCGCGATGTTCGCCGAGGCCGGCGTGCCCGTGTGGGATGCGGATCAGACGGTGCATGATCTCTATGCGAAGGATGGTGCGGCCGTTGCGCCGATCGCCGCCGCTTTTCCCTCTGCGATCAAGGCGGGCGCAGTGGATCGGGTGGAGCTGAAAAAACTGCTCGCGAACGACAAAACGGCTCTAAACCGCGTTGAAGAGATCGTTCACCCACTCACGACGGCCTCTCGTAGCCAGTTCATCGCGGATCACTCAGAGGCGGATCTGATCCTCCTCGACATCCCTCTTTTGTTCGAAACCGGGGCTGATGCTGCTTGCGATGCCACTCTTGTCGTTTCCGCGCCGGCGGAGGTTCAGCGCGCGCGCGTCCTGGAGCGGCCGGAGATGACCGAGGCGCAGCTCGATTTCATCCTGTCGCGACAGATGCCGGACGCAGAGAAACGCCGCCGCGCGACCTTCATCATCGAAACCGTCGATCTTGAGCAGACCCGCCAAGATGTGCGAAACCTGATCGCGCAGATCAGGGGTGAGCAAAATGCGTGAAATCGTTCTCGATACCGAAACCACAGGTTTCGAGCCGGAAGACGGCGATCGGATCGTCGAGATCGGCGCGGTTGAGCTGTTCAATCACATGCCCACCGGTAACACCTATCACCAATACATTAACCCCGAGCGCTCGATGCCGCAGGAAGCCTTCCAAGTGCATGGATTGGGCGACGAATTCCTGTCGGACAAGCCCAAATTCGCCCAGATCGGCCTCGATTTCCTGAATTTCATCGGCACGGACTCGGTCCTCGTGATCCACAACGCCAAGTTCGACATGAAATTTCTGAATGCCGAGCTTCGCTGGGCCGGAATGCCTCTGATCCCGGATGAACGCGCGCTCGATACGCTCGCGATGGCACGGCGTAGATTTCCTGGCTCGCCCGCGACGCTCGACGCGCTCTGCCGTCGTTTCGGCATCGACAACTCGTCGCGGACTTTGCACGGCGCGCTGCTCGACAGTGAGATTTTGGCTGAGGTTTACCTTGAGCTGATTGGCGGTCGGCAGCCGGGCTTTGGACTGCAACCCGTTGAAACCGGTCAGAAATTGCAAGCCGGCGCAAATCAAAACTGGCGTCCGAAGCCCCGTCCGGAGCCCCTGCCCCCACGTTTGACTGCTGAAGAAGCAGAAGCCCATGCTGCCTTTGTCGCCAAGCTGGGAGAAGCGGCGATCTGGAACCGTTACGACTGACGTCGGCGCCTTTTCTATCAAAATAAACAAGTTTCCCATTTAACCGAGCGTCAACCTCCCTTAAATCGGGGGCTTCTTAGGGAGAGAGCGGGAGTACCGTCCATGCTGGACCTGACTGAAATGCGTGCCACGCTGGCCGAGACCTATGATCTTGCGCCGTCCATCGAGCTGGCCGAGGAAATGCACGAGATCCACGCAAAGATGGATCGCGTTATCCCCCTTCCGGATTTCGCGCGTTACGCGCCGTATATCCGCGCAATCAACCAGTTGAAGAGAGAGAAGAACGCGGTAATTCTTGCTCACAACTACATGACGCCGGAAATCTACCACGGCGTGGCAGATGTAGTAGGTGATAGTCTGCAGCTTGCTATCGAAGCGACCAAAGTTCAGGCGGGCACGATCGTCCAATGCGGTGTGCACTTCATGGCCGAAACGTCAAAAATCCTGAACCCGGCCAAGACCGTCCTGATCCCAGATATGAAAGCCGGCTGCTCGCTGGCGGAGTCGATCACCGCTGACGGCATTGCGGAGATGCGCTCGAAATACCCGGGCGCGCCCGTGGTAAGCTACGTTAACACAACAGCCGAGGTGAAAGCCGCGTCCGACATCTGCTGCACCTCGTCCAACGCCGCGCAGATCGTGCGTGCGATGGAGAGTGACACGGTCATCATGACCCCGGATCAGTACCTTGCGCAGAACGTGGCGAACGAGGTTCCCGAGAAGAATGTGGTTTGGTGGGAAGGTTCGTGCATCGTCCACGAGCAGTACACTGCCAAGGATATCAGTGACTTCCGCGCGATGCACCCAAATACCCGGATCATCGCGCACCCGGAATGCCCGCCGGATGTTGTCGCGGCCTCCGATTTCTCGGGCTCGACGTCGGGGATCATTAAATACGTCGAAACCAACAAGCCAAAAGAGGCCATGTTGGTGACGGAATGCTCTATGGCATCCAACATCGCCGACGCGCTACCGGAAGTAGATTTTGTGGGTCCGTGCAATATGTGCCCCTACATGAAGAAAATCACGCTCGAAAAAATCCTGTGGTCGCTGCATACCGGGACCGAGGAAGTGATCGTCGACCCGCAGATTGCCGAGAAAGCGCGCGTCGCGGTCGAGCGGATGATCGAACTCTCCCGGACGCTGGCGAAGTGATCGAAACGCAGCGGATCGTCATCGTCGGCGCGGGCTTGGGCGCACTTTACGCGGCCCTAAGCCTCGCGCCCCGCCCCGTTCTCATCATCTCGCCGGAAACTCTGGGCGAAGGCGCATCATCGGCTTGGGCCCAGGGGGGTGTCGCGGCGGCGATGTCGGTCAGCGACACGCCTGCGGCGCATGCACGCGACACGATGATCGCCGGAGCAGGCACTGTTTCACCGCAAATCGCCCATTTGGTCACCGAAGAAGCACGTCAGCACATCCTCGCATTGACCGAACTCGGAACGCCCTTCGATCGCGATCTCGAGGGCGACTACGTGATGTCGCGCGAGGCAGCGCACAGTCACGCGCGGGTCGTCCGGGTGAAAGGCGATCAGGCGGGTCGCGAGATCATGCAGACTCTCGTCGCGGCAGTCCGGCAGGCACCCTCGGTTCAGGTTCTCGAAGGCGTCCTGGCCACGTATCTGGAGACCGAAGACGACCGCGTGACCGGCGTGTGGATCGAACGCGCATTTGAGCCTTCGGGGCCCGTTCTGATCAAAAGCCCGGCGGTTTTGCTTGCGGGCGGCGGGTCCGGCGGGCTGTTTTCCGTTACGACAAACCCGCCTCGGATCCGTGGGCAGGTCATCGGGATGGCTGCGCGCGCTGGCGCGCGGATCGCCGATCCGGAATTCGTACAGTTCCACCCGACCGCGATCGCCAGTGGCGAAGACCCTGCCCCGCTCGCGACCGAAGCGCTGCGCGGTGAAGGTGCAATACTCGTTAACGCGGATGGCGAGCGCTTCATGCTCTCCGTTCATCCCGACGCGGAGCTTGCTCCGCGCGATATTGTGGCGCGGGCGGTTTACCTGGAGCGACAGGCCGGGCGCGAACCCGCTTTGGATACGCGTGCAGCCCTAGGGGCCGAAGTCCTGACCCGCTTCCCCGCCGTTGCCGAAGCCTGCGAACGGGCCGGAATAGACCCTGTTTCCGGCGTCATCCCCGTTGCGCCGGCCGCACATTATCATATGGGCGGAGTGGATACCGATACGGAGGGACGCAGTTCGCTCGACCGGCTCTGGGTTTGCGGCGAGGCCTCGTCGACCGGGCTGCATGGCGCGAACCGTCTAGCGTCGAACGGGTTGCTTGAGGCTTTGGTTTTCGCACGGATTTGCGCTGTCGGTATCGCTGCTGAGCTTGGAGATATCGCCGACGCTGAGCCGGTAACCCCCGCGTTTCCCGACGGCGATGTCCCGGTGAACGAGGCAGCCGTGCAGGTGCTGCGCAACGCGATGACCGATGGTGTCGGTGTCGTGCGCGATGCGGAGGGATTGAAGGCGGCCCTGCGCGTCATTGCGAAGATTGAGGCTGAGGCCCGCACGGAAACGATGCGGAACATGACCGCTACGGCCACGTTGATCGCTGCAGCGGCGCTTGCGCGCCAAGAGAGCCGCGGCGGCCATTTCCGTTCCGATTTTCCGGACATGGACCCAAAATTGGCGAAAAGAACGAAAATCACGCTGGAGGAGGCGCTGAAAATTCGCGCCGCAGCCCTGGAGGACTGATATGTTGCCCGATTTGCTGATCGAACCGATTGTCCGCGCCGCGCTGGTCGAAGACCTTTCGCCGATGGGCGACGCGACGACGAAGGCGGTGATTCCGGCGGGCAAGACCTATTCCGCGCGACTGAAAGCGCGGGAAGATGGCGTCGCTTCAGGGATGCAGGTCGCGGCGATGGCGTTTCGACTGATCGATCCGACGTTGCGCGTCTCGATACTGATCGCGGATGGTAAACCGTGCCAAGCCGGGGAGACCTTGCTGACGGTCGATGGCTCGGCCGCCTCGATCCTGATGGCGGAGCGGGTGGCGCTGAATTTCGCGGGACGCCTCAGCGGGATTGCCACGAAAACCGCGAGCTTCGTCGCGAAAACCGAAGGCACGAAGGCGCGTATCACTTGCACCCGGAAGACCACCCCGGGTCTACGCGCGCTCGAGAAAGCAGCGGTGACCCATGGTGGCGGTTTCAACCATCGTTACGGCCTGTCGGACGCGATCCTGATCAAGGATAACCATATTGCGGCCGCCGGGAGCGTGCGCGCGGTGCTCGAAGCGGCGAAAGCGGCGCGCAGTCACATGATGCGGATCGAGCTGGAAGTCGACACGCTGCGCCAGATGGAAGAGGCGCTGAAAATCGGTGGCGCCGATGTCATCCTGCTCGACAATATGGACAGCGCGGAGCTGCGTGCGGCCGTGGCGCTTAATGCGGGCCGCGTCGTACTGGAAGCCTCGGGGAACATGACGCTCGAGCGGATTGCCGAAGTGGCAGCGACCGGCGTGGATTACATCTCTTCCGGTGCGCTCACCCATTCGGCGCGGACGCTCGATCTGGGCCTCGATTTCTAAGAATTCAGCCGAGATAGTCTCTGAATTCGGCGCGAACGGCCTCGTAGACCGAGCGTTTGAAGGGGACGATCTTCTCGACCAGTTCGTCGAAGGGCATCCACTGCCAGACCGAGAATTCGGGATGGTCGGTGTCGATGCGCACCTGATCGTCGGAGCCGAGGAAGCGCATCAGGAACCATTTCTGCTCCTGCCCGCGCCAGCGACCGTTCCAGATTTTCGGCACAAGATCGTGCGGCAGGTCGTAGCGTACCCAACCGGAGGTTTTCGCGACGATTTCGACGAGATCGGGGTTCACCCCGGTTTCTTCTTCCAACTCGCGCAGTGCGGCTTCTTTCGGCTTTTCACCCTTGTCGATCCCGCCCTGCGGCATCTGCCAGGCCGGTCCAGGATTGTCGATGCGCTGGCCCGCGAAGACGAGGCCCGCGGGGTTCATCAGAACGACGCCGACATTGCGGCGGTAAGGAAGTTTAACGATTTCTTCGGGAGTCATATGAAAAAGGGGCCCGAAGGCCCCTTCCCCTCAATTCTGCTGCGTGTCGGTTTTGCTGTCGGCGCTCGGCGCTTCGGCTTGCTGCGTCGACGCGGTGTCAGCCTTGGCTTCCGGCGCGATGGCCGAGAGGCCTTTGATCAGGTCAATCGCGTAGGACATCTGGAAATCTTCCATCCGGCGCTTCGCGGCCTCTTCGGCTTTCGCGCGCTCGTCCTCGGCCTGTTTCTTCTCGTCCTCGGTCATCGAGTCGTTGGTGATTGCACCTTTCAGATCGGCCTCGGAGGTCATCTTGCGGGCGTTGTCGCCTTCAGCGGCCGCCTTATCCTGCGATTTCGGCTGATCGGGCTGCGGCACGACAACGTCGGGAGCAATGCCCAGCGACTGAATCGAACGACCCGACGGCGTGTAGTAGCGCGCGGTGGTCAGACGCATCGCGCCCTCGCCCTGGATCGGCATGACCGTCTGGACCGAGCCTTTCCCGAAGCTCTTGGTGCCGACGACGATCGCGCGGTGATGATCCTGCAGCGCGCCGGTCACGATTTCCGAAGCCGACGCCGAGCCGCCGTTGATCAGCACGACGATCGGCTTGCCGTCGGCCATGTCGCCCGCGGTCGCGTTGAAGCGCTCGCTATCCTGCGGGTTCCGACCGCGGGTGGAGACGATCTCACCCTTGTCGAGGAACGCATCCGCCGTCTTGATCGCCTGCGTCAGAAGACCGCCGGGGTTGTTGCGCAGGTCGATGATGAAGCCGTCGACCTTGTCCATGCCGCCGACCTCTTTCACCTGCTCCTTGATCGAGGATTCGAGGTTCGGGAAGGTCTGGTCGTTGAAGGTGGTGATGCGCAGAATGACGGTATCGCCGTCATGGCGCCCCTTCACGGCGGTCAGCTTGATCGTGTCGCGGGTCAGCGTGACGTCGAACGGATCCTGCTCGCCTTCGCGGACGATGGTCACGGTGATGTCCGAGCCGACCGGCCCACGCATCTTGTCGACTGCCTGATCGAGCGGGATACCCATCAGGGACTCGCCATCGACCGCGGTGATGAAATCGCCGGACTGAATGCCGGCTTCGGCCGCGGGCGTGCCGTCCATCGGCGAAACCACCTTCACGAAGCCGTCTTCCTGCGTGACCTCGATACCGAGACCGCCGAACGAACCGCGCGTCTGCACGCGCATATCGCTGTAATCGGAAGGCGGCAGGTAGCTGGAATGCGGGTCGAGAGAGCTGAGCATGCCGTTGATTGCGGCTTCGATCAGCTTCTTGCTATCGACCGGCTCGACATAGTCCTGGCGGATCTTCTCGAAGATGTCGCCGAACAGGTCCAGCTGCTGGTAGACGGTTTCGTTGCGTTTCGTTTCCTCGGCCATCAGCGGCGCCGCGACTTGCGTGGACAGAAGCGCGCCCGCAAGCGTCCCGCCAACCGCTGCCATCATGAACTTTTTCATACTCAACCCTTGTCGTCTTTTGTCTGGATGAACCACGGCGTCGGGTCCACGGGCTTGCCGCCCTCTCTCAGTTCCAAATAAAGCGTCTCGCTGCGATCTGCACCAGCGCCATCTGTCGCCGCCTGCACGAATTCCTTGCCGAATTCCTTCGCTCCCGGCTGAATTCCGCCCATCAAGCCGATGGGCGTGCCCTTTGGCAGCACGTCTCCGACCTCACCATAGACGGTTCCGAGGCCCGCAAGAACCAGAAGATATCCATCTGCGGGTTCGAGGACCATCACATTTCCGTAGTCGAGCAAGGGACCGCGGTATCGGATCGTCGCAGCCCAAGGCGTCGTGACCAGAGATCCCGGCTCACTGGCAATCACGAGGCCGGGACGTTTGATCCCTGCCGCATCCGGTTCGTTGAAGCCACGCAGCACCGAGCCGATAACCGGCAAGTTCAGCGTGCCCTTTGCGCCCGCGAAATCTCCGCGCGGCGGACCGATATCGTTTTCCATATCGCTCAACCCGGTCGCGAAGCCTTCGAGCGTATCGGCGCTTTGCACCAGGGCGGTCAGCTCCTCGGGTTCCTCGAGATAGCGCTGCGGCAGCTTTTCGCGGCGCTCGGAAATGGCCTCCGATAGCGCTGTGCGGGCCTTGGTCACCGAGACCATCCCCTTTTCGAGCGTCTCGCGCGCGTTTTCCTGCAGTTTGCGCAGGGTCGCAATTTCCTCAAGGTGGACGCTCAGCTTCTGCGCCTCGTCCTGCAAGGCGGGCGCGACCGAGGACAGTACCATCCCGGACCGCGCCGAGCCTTCGGGACCGGACGGATGCAGCAGCAGCAGCGGCCCGTCGGATTGCTGCATGGTCGACATGACCGCCAGCAAACTGCCAAGCTCTTCGCGTTTCGCGTCGAAGCCTTGCTTGATCTCGCGCTCGCGGATCGCTGCGCGGCGCAACCCGTCGCGCAGCGCGCTCAGCCCTTGTTCATAGGCATGGATCGTTTTCGTTAGTGCTGCAATGCGATCCGACTTCGACTGCGCCGCGTCGAGCGCGGTGATCGCTTTGCGCAGATCGGCCGAGGCCTTGAGTGCGGCGTCGCCCGATCCGTCCGCCCAAAGCGGCCCGGCCGAGATCAGAAGAGCTGCGAGTGCGGCGCGGATCACGATACGATCAGGCTCTTTCCGGTCATTTCTTCGGGTTGGTCGATCTGCATCAGGTCCAGTAGCGTCGGCGCGAGATCCGCAAGCCGCCCGTCGCGCAGCTTGGCGCCCTCCGGCCCGCCAACCAGAGAGACCGGCACGAGGTTCGTCGTATGCGCGGTGTGCGGACCGCCGGTTTCCGGATCGATCATGGTTTCGCAATTGCCGTGATCGGCGGTGATGATCATCGCGCCGCCCGCAGCCTCCAGCGCCTCGACGACGCGGCCGATATCGTGGTCGATCTCTTCCACCGCAGCGATCGCGGCTTTCAGCGAGCCGGTATGCCCGACCATATCGGGATTGGCGTAGTTCACGATGATCAGGTCGTACCCGGTCTCGATCGCCTCGACGAACTTGTCGGTGACTTCCGGCGCGCTCATCTCGGGCTGCAGGTCATAGGTCGCGACCTTGGGCGATTTCGGCATGTAGCGGTCTTCGCCTTCCCACGGCTCTTCCTTGCCGCCGTTGAGGAAGAAGGTGACGTGCGGATATTTCTCTGTCTCCGCCAAGTGGAATTGGCTAAGCCCTTGTTTTGATATCCACTCTCCGAGCGTGTTGACGATTTCGCGCTTCGGATAGGCGGTCTTCATATAGGCGTTATGCTTGTCGGAATACTCGACCATCCCCAGCAGCGCCACCCATTTCGGACGCGTTCCCGTCTCGAATTCCGAGAAGTCCGGCTCGCCGATCGCGCGCAGGATTTCGCGCGCGCGGTCGGCGCGGAAGTTGAGGCAGAAGAAGCCATCGCCATCCTTTGCGCCCTCGTAATCGCCAATCACGGTGGGCTTGATGAATTCGTCCATCTCGTCCTTGTCGTAGCTGGCTTCGACCGCGGCCACGGGGGTGTCTGCCCCCTGCCCTTTGCCGTTGATCATCGCGTCATAGGCAAGGCCGACGCGGTCCCAGCGGTTGTCGCGGTCCATCGCGTAATAGCGGCCATCGACGGTGACGACGGTGCAGCCTTTGGGAAGCCGGTCGCAAAGATCCGAAACGAAGGACTTCGCGCTATCGGGGGCGACATCGCGCCCGTCGGTGATCGCGTGGATCAGCACGGGGACGCCTGCCTCCGAGACCATTTTCGCTGCAGCGAGCGTATGTTCGATATGGCCGTGCACACCACCATCCGAGATGACGCCCATCAGATGCGCGCGCCCGCCGCTCTCTTTCATCGTGTCGATGAAGGACAAGATCGCCTGGTTCTCGAAGAAAGAGCCATCCTCGATCGCCAGATCAATCTGGCCCAGATCCATCGCCACCACCCGTCCCGCGCCGATATTGGTGTGGCCGACCTCGGAATTGCCCATCTGACCGCTCGGCAGACCGACATCGGGGCCGAAGGTCACCAGCGTCGATTTCGCCGGGTTGTTCCACAGGACACGGTCGAGGTTCGGGGTGTCGGCCAGCAAGGGCGCGTTGCCTTCGCGCTCCTTTCGCTCGCCAAAGCCATCGAGAATGCACAGGACGACGGGTTTCGGGCGGGTCATGGCGGCCTCCTAATCTGTTGCCCCCTCATACGCCTCGCGGGCCGTCGCGGCAACCGGGGGCATGCGAGGCTCAGGCCTGGAACATGAACCGCCGGGCCTTCTTCTCGTAGCTGAGTATCTCGGTCTGTCGCGTGACCTCGAGCAGCGAGGCGAGCGCCGCGTCGGGCTTTTCCATATAGCGCCGACGCAGGTCCAGCACGACAGCCCCACCGTCCCGGATCACCCGCATCATCAGGTCGAGATAATCGCCGATCGGATAATGGAAGCCGCAGGAAATCAGGCTGGTGACAAGATCGCCCGTGACTCCGTCCAGCGCATCAGGCTGCTTGACCGGGTTGAGTGTCTCGACCGCGCGGGCGCCATTGTCGCGCAGGAACGCCGCTGCGGCGTCGAGCGAGGCATAGCCTGCACCGGTATCGCTCCAGAAATGATATTGCTCCGGGGTTTCCTCGATATCGATCAGGGTCACGGCGCAATCGTAATCCTTGATCAGCAATGCGTCGTTGAGCCCCTGCCCACAGCCGATGTCGACCACATGGGTCGGACGGCGGCCGGTTTCCTCGAGCGTCTTGCGCAGCGGTAGATACTCGGTGAAGACCTCGGCGAGCGCGCCGCGAAAGATCTCCTCGTTGCGGGTCTCGACTTCTTCGAACGCGGGCCCCCTGTCACCGTCTTCCCAAGCCTTTCGCGCAGTGCCGGAAATGTGGCGGGTGCGCTGGAATCCTAGTAGCATCATTGCCTCGCGGGCAATGGACGCGCCGGATATGTTCATGTCTCGAAGAGTATTCATCGGGCCTGACCTGCTGCACATCATTTTCGGACGCAGCGTAACGTCGTCGTGATCTGGTGCAAGCTGTCGATGGGAGCAGAGGTTAGTGACCTGTCGATCAGACGCGGTGATAGGGTGTGCCGGCGATGATCTGTCCGGCGCGGTAAATCTGTTCGGTCAGCATGACGCGGGCCAGCATATGCGGCCAGACCATCTTGCCGAAGGAGATGGAAAACTCGGCGCGGCTGCGCAGGGCCCGGTCGATCCCGTCCGCACCGCCGATCACGAAAGCCACGTCGCGCGACTGATCGCGCCAGCCTTGCAGTTTCGTGGCGAATTCCGGCGATGAGATCAGGCTGCCGCGTTCGTCGAGGGTGACGATGACCGATCCCTCGGGAATGGCGCGGCTGAGCAACTCTGCTTCCGCGCCCTGCCCCAAGCCTTTCTTGTCTTCGACCTCGACGACGGAAGCCGGGCCGAGCCCGAAGGCGCGCCCGGATTTCTCGAAGCGTTTCAGGTAGTCGTCGATCAGCTCGCGCTCGGGCCCCTTGCGCAAGCGGCCCACCGCGCAGATCGTGATCTTCATGCAGCCGAACTCAGACGGGGGCGCCCGCAGGCATCCACATCTTTTCCAGCTGATAAAACTCGCGCACTTCCGGGCGGAAGACGTGAACGATGACGTCGGAGCTGTCGATCAGCACCCAGTCGCCCTGATCCTTGCCCTCGACTTTGCAAGCCCGGTCGAATTCGTGCTTCAGCCGCTCGGTCAGGTTTTCGGCTATGGCGCTGACCTGACGCGTGCTGCGCCCGGAACAGACAACCATATAGTCGCCGATCGAGGACCGACCGCGCAGGTCGATGGTCACGATATCTTCGGCCTTGTCGTCTTCGAGGGAAGAGATGACGCGCGCGAGGATTTCTTCGCTCGTCGCTTCGGCGTTGACGGCCCGTGTATTCATGGCCGCTGCCTTTGTGCCGGCATCACTCGGCACGAGGGAAAGATGAGACAGGACATGGTCCTCCAGATGTTACGCGCCACAATAGTCCCGGCGCTGGACGTCTTTCAAAAGTAGCATTCCGCAGGTCCGATTTCAATTTTCCTGCGGCGAATTTTCGCTATGCGTTTCCGGAGCCTGTTGCAAGTCAAGCTGTGACCCTTCGAGCACGCGCACTTCGCGCTGCGGGAACGGGATCGAAATGCCGTTCGCCTTGAACGTATCCCAGAGCGCGAGAAACACTTGGCCGCGCACATTGGTCAGTCCCTCGACCGGGTCGGTGATCCAGAAGCGCAGGAGGTAATCGACCGAACTGTTGCCGAAACCGGTCACGTGGCAAACCGTCGGGCGGTTCTTCAGGACGCGGTTCACCGATTGCGCGGCCTCCACCGCGAGCTTGCGCACCAGATGCGGGTCGTCGTGATAGGAGGTGCCGAAGGGCAGGTCGATCCGGACGAATTCGTTGGAATGGGACCAGTTGACCACCTGCCCCGTGATCAGGTCTTCATTCGGGATCAGGTATTCCTTGCCGTCGCGCGTGACGACCGAGACATAGCGCGCGCCCAGCGAATTGATCCAGCCGAAGGTTTCGCCAAGGCTGATCACGTCGCCGGGCTTGATCGATTTATCCAGCAGGATGATCACGCCCGAGACGAGGTTTGACACGACTTTCTGCAGACCGAAGCCAAGGCCCACGCCGATCGCACCGGACAGAACCGCAAGCCCGGTCAGGTCGAAGCCTACCGCCTTGATCCCGATGAACAGCGCCGCGCCGTAAAGCAGAACCTGCATCACCTTGATGACCAGCTCCGACATCGACGGGCTGATATCCTCGTTGGTCCGCAGCCGCGCCGAGGTCTGCCCAGAGATGATCCGCGCCACCGACAGAAGGATCGTCGTCAGCACCAGTGCCTTGAGAACCCCGTAGGCCGTGATGCGGAAATCACCGAATTCGACCGCGGTCCCGTTCAAGAGCCGCACCGTTTCGTCCCAAAGCCCGAGGTAATAGAGCGTGACCCAGATCCACGCGCCCCAGCGCACGATACCGCGCAGGAGCGCATTTCGGATCAGCCGCGCGACGAGGCCGACGACGAGCCATGCCGTGACGAGCGTGGCGGCCAGCACCACGAGGAAGCGCCAGGAATAAAAACCCTTGGTTGCCTCGAGCACGAACACCGACGCCCATGCGAACACAATGAAGAGAAATCCGCGCAGACGCTTCCGGAGCAGGATCAGCCAGCGAAGCTGACGGGTCGAGAGCTCACGCCTCCGCCCCCAGTCGTCGACTTTCGGCGCGAGCCAGATGCGCCCGAGATGGGCCAGCGCAAAACACGCTGCGATGATCCCGAATTGCCAGAGCCGCGAGGGCAAGACCATAGAATTGAGGAAGATTTCGATCTGCGCCCAGATCGAACTCAAAATCTTGACGATGTCCCCGTTCGCGAAATCCATGGAAATGACGTTAGCCCGGTTTTGCGATCAGGCCAAACACGGACTCTTCGATTGCCTCAGCGCCGGATTCGCCGTATTTAGCGCCCCATGACACTCGTTTTCGACATGGATGATCGCGCCCGCCTCCGCGAGCGCTTCTACGGCGAAAGCCGCTCGGTGCTGGCACGACTTTGATGCTCTGCGCCCGCGGGCGCATATCTGCGCCTGCTGTCCCATGTCTGACAAACGGCCGTTTTATAGGCCAGCCATCCAAAGAAAGTGAGAGCCATGTCTGCTCCGAAGACCCTCTATGACAAGATCTGGGACGCGCATGTCGTGTCCGAAGACGAAGACGGCACCAGCCTGCTCTATATCGACCGCCACCTCGTCCACGAAGTGACCTCGCCGCAAGCCTTCGAAGGGCTGCGCATGGCGGGCCGCAAGGTGCGCGCGCCGGAGAAAACCATCGCCGTACCGGATCACAACGTGCCGACCACGCTCGACCGCGCGAAGGGGATCGAGAACGAGGAAAGCCGGATTCAGGTCGATGCGCTCGACAAGAACGCCAAGGACTTCGGGGTGAACTATTACCCGGTCTCCGACGTGCGTCAGGGCATCGTGCACATCGTCGGTCCTGAACAGGGCTGGACGCTGCCGGGCATGACGGTCGTCTGCGGCGACAGCCACACCGCGACCCATGGCGCGTTCGGTGCGCTCGCTCACGGCATCGGTACCTCGGAAGTGGAGCATGTTCTGGCGACCCAGACGCTGATCCAGTCGAAGTCGAAGAACATGAAGGTCGAGATCACCGGCAAGCTGCGTCCGGGCGTCACCGCCAAGGACATCACGCTGTCGGTCATCGGCGCGACCGGCACTGCCGGCGGCACTGGTCATGTCATCGAATATTGCGGCGAAGCGATCCGCGAGCTGTCGATGGAAGGCCGCATGACCGTCTGCAACATGGCGATCGAAGGCGGCGCGCGCGCTGGCCTCATCGCGCCGGACGAGAAGACCTTCGAATACGTCAAAGGCCGGGCTCACGCTCCGAAAGGCGCGCAATGGGAGGCGGCTCTGCATTGGTGGAAGCAGCTCTACACCGACGAGGGCGCGCATTTCGACAAGGTCGTCACCATCAAGGCCGAAGAGATCGAGCCCGTCGTGACCTGGGGCACTTCGCCCGAGGACGTGCTGCCGATCTCGGGCTCCGTGCCCGCGCCGGAAGACTTCAAGGGCGGTAAGGTCGAAGCGGCCAAGCGCGCGCTCGACTACATGGGCCTCGAAGCGGGCACCAAGCTGACTGACATCAAGATCGACGTGGTCTTCATCGGCTCGTGCACCAACGGCCGGATCGAGGATCTGCGCGCCGCCGCCGAAGTCGTCAAAGGCCGCAAGCTGGCCGACGGCGTCCGCGCGATGGTCGTGCCGGGCTCGGGTCTCGTGCGGGCTCAGGCCGAAGAAGAGGGTCTGGACAAGATCTTCCTCGACGCCGGGTTCGAATGGCGCATGGCGGGCTGCTCGATGTGTCTCGCGATGAACCCCGACCAGCTGGCAGAGGGCGAGCGTTGCGCGTCGACCTCGAACCGTAACTTCGAGGGGCGTCAGGGCTACAAGGGCCGCACCCATCTGATGAGCCCGGCCATGGCCGCCGCCGCTGCCGTCACCGGTCATCTGACGGATGTTCGGAAGCTGATGGAAATGGAAGACGCGTAAGGAGCGACGAGAATGGAAAAGTTCGAAAAAGTTACCGGGATCGCCGCCCCCATGCCGCTGGTCAATATCGACACCGATATGATCATCCCCAAGGGTTTCCTGAAAACCATCAAGCGTACCGGGCTCGGCGTGCATGCGTTCGACGAGATGCGTTACGACCGTCAGGGCAACGAGAACCCCGACTTCGTTCTCAACAAGCCGCAATATCGGGAAGCGCAGATCCTCGTGGTCGGCGACAACTTCGGCTGCGGCTCCTCGCGTGAGCACGCCCCGTGGGCGCTCGCGGATTTCGGCATCAAGGTGATCATCTCGACCTCCTTCGCCGACATCTTCTACAACAACTCGTTCAAGAACGGGATGTTGCCGATCGTGCTGCCGCAGGAGCAGGTCGATATCCTGATGAAGGATGCGGAGAAGGGTTCGAACGCGCGGATGACCGTCGATCTCGAGAACCAGGAGATCACGACCTCGGAAGGCGAGACGATCAAGTTCGATGTCGACGCTTTCAAGAAGCATTGCCTGCTCGAAGGTCTCGACGATATCGGCCTGACGCTTGAAAAGGCCGCAGCCATCGACAGCTTCGAGACGCAGATGCATCAGGCGCGTCCCTGGGTGTAATACCCGATACGATAAGAACAGGAAAAGCCGCCCCGACCCGGGCGGCTTTTTTCGTGAGGAGGGGGCGCGGGAACGCACCGCCCGTGGTATCGTTCATCATTTGACGTAGACCGAGAGGATGATGCGATGCGCGTTTCGACCCTGTTTCTGATGACCGGCCTCGTGCTGATTGTTCTCGGCGTCGCGGCCATCACGAATCCCTTCGCAACCTCGCTGGCCCTGACTACCTTCGTGGGCATCCTGTTCCTGATCGCCGGGGTGGTGCAGGCGTGGCTCGCCTTCAACGACCGAGACGGGGCGCATCGCGCGTGGCACGGGCTGATCGCGCTTCTCAATATCGTCGTCGGCGTCTGGCTGATCGCCGATCCGATGTCCGGCACAGTCTCGCTCGCAGCGGTGGTCGGCGTGCTCTTCCTGCTGATGGGGGCGTTGCGCCTGCTGATCGGCCTGCGCCTCGCGGCGCCGCGCCTGCGCTGGATGCTGGTCCTGTCGGGCGCGGTTTCGATCCTTCTCGGGCTTTTGATCTTCGCGGCCTTCGATCAGATCGCGACGCAGATCCTCGGGCTTTTGCTGGGCATCCAGCTTCTCGCGGATGGTGTCGGTCTTGCCGCACTCGGCTTTGCCAGTCGCGACTCCTGAGGTCTTTTGACCGGCTAAGCCCTTGATCCACAAAATATGGTTCGGCTCCCTAGTTTGCCACAATTTTGCACCTTTATTGATGCAATGTCGCACCAGGTCTTTCCAGAAAACGCCCGAATACGGCAGAGAGTCTGAAAACAGTATTTGCTTGGATCGGGAACTTGGGCAAAATCATGGCAAGTTTGAGGCGGCGGGTCACATTTGGCGCGCGTCTTGCGGGTAAAAGGATCGGCAATGTATCGAATCCGACCGCAGGGAAGGGTAGGGTAACTGTGTTTTCACGTCTCTCAGGGGCGCTCTTTCGCGCGATCCTCGTTGCGGTGGTGATTTGCATTCCAGCGCTCATACTGCCCGATACCAGTAGCGACACCGCCCAGATCGTGGCGTTGATGGCGCTGTTCGGATTTGCGCTGACCCTGTTCGAATACGCCTCGGTCTATCCCGGTCTGATCGAGTTTCGCGATGCGCCGCCCTTCAACCGCATTCGGTTCATGTCGCTTTTTCTAACCGTCGGCCTGCTCTCTCTCGCGGTACAGTCGCAATATCACGCGTCGACGCTGACCCGGTTGATCGAGGTTCTAGGCACAACGGTCGCAAGCTCCATCGACGTGCCTTACAGCCCCGTGCGCCTGTTACAGCTCGCGCTTCCGGCGGATGCCTCTTTGCATCAGGTCGCGCTGGTGCGCACCGCGGCGGGGATGGCCTACCTGATTTCGCTGCTGACCCTCGGCTATTTCGTCATCGTCATGCGGATCATGGGCTGGCCGCAGGCGCATACCAAATTCAACGTCTGGGTAAATCTGCCGACCTTCGACCCCACCGCGGGCGGCGACGTGGTCGAGCGCCTGCGCCGCGACGCGTGGTTCAACATTGCACTCGGATTTCTTTTACCCTTCCTTATTCCGGCGGTGCTCAAACTCGTTTCGGTCAGTTTCGTGATCGTGACGCTGGAAGTGCCACACACGATGATCTGGATGGTGACGGCATGGGCCTTCCTTCCCGCAAGCCTGTTCATGCGCGGCATCGCGCTGGCCCGGGTTGCGCAAATGATCGAGAACAAGCGTCTCGCCTCCGGGGCGAGCGATTACTTGCCGGCCTGATCGCGCTCTGTTTCGCACTGCCAGCCATGGCCGAGACTCTGCGCGTGGCGACATGGGATACGGGGCTGTCGCGCCGGGGTCCGGGCCTTCTTCTGAAAGATATCCGCAAAGGCGAGGCGCAGGTCGCGGCGGCGACGCGGATCGTGGACACGATCGCGCCGGACGTTCTGCTGCTGACCGGGATCGACTGGGATCTCGACGGGCTGTCGCTGGAGGCGCTGAACGAACGCTTCGCGCAGCCCTATCCGCACCTTTTCGCGCCGCGCCCCAATAGCGGCTGGCCGAGCGGGGCCGATCTCGACGGCAACGGAAAGCTTGGCGAAGCGCGGGATGCCCAAGGCTACGGACGATTTCCGGGGCAGGGCGGCATGGCGCTTCTGTCGCGTTATCCGATCGAGGCCGACCGTGTGCGCGACTTCTCCAGGATGCTGTGGAAGGACCTGCCCGACGGGAGGATCGCCGGGGCGAAGCTGTCGCCCGAGGCGATGGCGGTGCAGCGCCTCAGTTCGACGGGGCATTGGGACGTGCCGCTCAAGTTGCCGTCGGGCGAGCGCCTTCATCTTCTGGCCTTCTCCGCGACGCCGCCGGTGTTCGATGGGCCGGAAGATCGCAACGGACGCCGCAATCGTGATGAGATCGCCTTCTGGCTGCGCTATCTGGATGGGGAGCTCGACGCGCTGCCGCCCGAAGCGCCGGTGATCCTGATGGGCGACGCCAACCTCGACCCGAAGGACGGGGAGGGGCGGCGCGATGCGCTCGATTTGCTGCTGAACGGTCCGCATTTCCAAGACCCCCAGCCGCGGAGCGCGGGGGCGAAAGCTGCGGCGGATCCTGATCATAGGGGCGACTCGAGCCTTGATACCGCCGATTACGACGGCCCGGGCAACCTACGGCTCGACTACGTTCTGCCGTCGAATGATCTGCATGTAGAGGCGGCGGGCGTCGTCTGGCCCGAGCCGGGCGCGCCCTTGGCGGAGGCGGCACGCGCCGCCTCGCGTCACAAGATGGTCTGGCTCGACATTGTATTGCCCTGATCGGGCACGACCTTGAGGCCCCGGATATAGAGATGCTCGAACACCACGCGCTGCAGCGTCTTCGGCGTGAATTCCGGGAAGCGTGCGTGGAAATCGGTGCCGTCGATTTCGTGGCTCATGTCGAACAGGTAGCGCATCTCGCGTAGTTCGCGTGCCAGTTCCCACGCGGGCGATGCGAGCAGAAGCGCCGTCCACGGGAATTTCTTGATCGAGATGTCGCGCCCCATCTGGCGGGAGAATTCCTCGGCCAGCTCGCGAACGGAGAACCGGGTTCCGGGGAACCCGAGATCGAGAAGACCGGGCGAGTGATCTTCGGTCTCGGCCAGTTGCACCGCGACACGCGTCATGTCCTCGAGATCGGCGTAGACGCGCTGCGCATCGGGCTTGCCGAGCGCGGTGATCTTGCCCTTGCGCAAATCCTTCAGCATCACCCGGTTGAGTAGTGTGTCGGGCGCCTCGGCATTGATGAAATCGCCGCCGCGCAGGATCACGACCGAACGGCCCTCCTCGGCATGGGCGCGATAGCGCGCCTCCATCTCGGCGCGGATATTGCCCTTGCGGGTGCAGGCGTGATGCGGGGTCGAGGCGCTCCACGGAGACGGCTCGCGCCCGTAGACATAGACGTTGCCCGGCACCATCACCGATGCGCCGCTATCGCGCGACGCGGTCAGAACCTGCTTGGTGATCTGCGGGATCTGGTTCGCCCAGTCGTGGTAATTCGGCGGGTTCATCGCATTCACGATCCACCGCGCGCCGCGCGCCGCGATCGCCATATCGGTGCCCCGGCGATAGCGATCGACGTCCCAGCCAGCCGCTCGGAAGGACCGTGCCGCAGCTGATCCGAACAAACCGCCCATTCCCAGGATCAGTACCCTGCGATTCATTTCGCCCTCATGTGTCGTCTGCCTGCTCTAAACTCTAGCATGCGCTCATACGCGCGCGGGGGCCACTCGCCAACCACTTGATCCGCAAAAGCCCGCCGAAGCCTCGGCAACCGCTTGCCGATCGTCCAGACACGGTTTCGCGACCTGTGCCGCTTGACCAGGGGGCGGGCAGGGGATACCCCCTTCGAGACCCTGTTTTCTCGGGAGATTATCCTAATGACCAACCCTTCCATCCTCATCCTGCCCGGCGACGGGATCGGCCCCGAAGTCATGGCCGAGGTTCGCAAAGTCATCGATTGGTACGGTGCCAAGCGCGACCTCGCCTTCGACGTGAGCGAAGACCTCGTCGGCGGCGCGGCCTATGACAAGCACGGCGTGCCGCTGGCCGATGAGACGATGGCGAAGGCGCAGGAAGTGGACGCGGTTCTGCTCGGCGCCGTGGGTGGTCCGAAATACGACACGCTCGACTTCTCGGTGAAGCCGGAGCGCGGCCTGCTGCGTCTGCGCAAAGAGATGGACCTGTTTGCGAACCTGCGCCCCGCGCAATGCTTCGACGCGCTCGCCGATTTCTCCTCGCTGAAGAAGGACGTGGTCGCAGGTCTCGACATCATGATCGTGCGCGAACTGACCTCGGGCGTCTATTTCGGCGAGCCGCGCGGCATCTTCGAAGAAGGCAACGAGCGCGTCGGCATCAACACCCAGCGCTACACCGAGTCCGAGATCGAGCGTGCCGCGCGCGCCGCGTTCGAACTGGCGATGAAGCGCAACAAGAAGCTCTGCTCGATGGAGAAAGCCAACGTGATGGAGTCGGGCATCCTCTGGCGCGAAGTCGTGACCCGCGTCGGTCAGGACTATCCGGAAGTCGAACTGAGCCATATGTATGCGGACAACGGCGCGATGCAGCTCGTGCGCGCGCCCAAGCAGTTCGACGTGATCGTCACCGACAACCTGTTCGGCGACATCTTGTCTGACTGCGCGGCGATGCTGACCGGTTCGCTCGGGATGCTGCCCTCGGCGAGCCTCGGCGCGCCGATGGCGAATGGTCGCCCGAAAGCGATGTACGAGCCCGTTCACGGTTCCGCGCCCGATATTGCGGGGCAGGGCAAGGCCAACCCGATCGCCTGTATCCTCAGCTTCGCGATGGCGTTGCGCTACAGCTTCGATCAGGGCGACGAGGCGACCCGCCTGGAAAACGCGATCGAGAAAGTGCTGGCCGATGGCGTGCGCACCGCGGACCTGATGGGCCCCGAAGGCGGCACCCCGGTCTCGACCACCGAGATGGGCGACAAGATCATCGAAGCGCTCGACGCCTCGCTCTGATCCAAGAGAAAAGTCTCATGAAAAAGGCGCGGGTGAAAGCTCGCGCCTTTTTCATGCCGCGGCCTTGCAACTCCCGAACATCCGCCCAAGATGCGAGCGATAACACCGGGAGCCTTCCATGCCCGATTTCGGCGGAAAATCAAACGCGCGCGGCGCCGCGCTTGGCCTGACATCGATGGCGATCTACGCCACGCATGACGTCATCATCAAACATCTGGGCCAGACCTATTCGCCGGTTCAGATCGTGTTCTTCGCGGCGCTTCTATCCTTCCCGCTGCTCTCGGTGATCCTGCTCAACGACAAGCGCGAGGGCAGCCTGCGCCCGGTTCATCCCGGTTGGGTCGTGGGGCGTGTCGTCACCACCGTCGTCACTGGGCTCTGCGCGTTCTACGCCTTCTCGACCCTGCCACTGGCGCAGGTCTATCCGCTTCTCTTCGCGATGCCACTGCTGGTCACCGTCTTCTCGATCCCGATCCTCGGCGAGCGGGTCGGTATCCACCGCTGGGCCGCTGTCATCCTCGGCCTGATCGGCGTGGTGATCGTGGTCCGCCCCGGACAGGCAGAACTCGCGCCGGGCCATTTCGCGGCGATGACGGCGGCGGTGACCGGCGCCCTCGCCTCGGTGATCGTGCGCAAGATCGGTTCGGAGGAGCGCTCGGTCGTCCTCCTGCTGTCGCCGCTTCTGGGCAACGTGATCGTCATGGCGATCCTTCTCCCCTTCGTCTGGCAGCCGCTTCAGATTACCGATCTCGGCCTGATGGCGGTGATCGCGATGTTCGGCCTGACCGCGTCCTTCCTGCAAATCCTCGCCTATCGGGCGGGAGAGGCCGCAATCGTCGCGCCGATGCAATATTCACAGATCCTCTGGGCGGTCTTTTACGGCTGGATCATTTTCCACGAGAGCGTGGATATCCCGACGCTCGTCGGCGCCGGCGTCGTAATCCTGTCCGGCATCTACATCGTGATCCGCGAGACCCGCGTCTCCACGAACCAGCCGGTGCTGCGCACGCGGGGACGTTCGGAAACCGCGACCGCGCCGCGTTCGTCGCTTCTGGGCCGCGTTTTGGGCCTTCGCGCACCCAATTCAAGAAGCTGATCAAGACCCCCTTGCAAAACCCCGCGCAAGCCGCTAATTCCCCGCCCACGGTCGGAGCGTAGCGCAGCCTGGTAGCGCACCTGCTTCGGGAGCAGGGGGTCGGAGGTTCGAATCCTCTCGCTCCGACCATTTCCCGATTTTCCCTGATTTCTTGGCTTTTGGCGATGTCGCTGGCCTTTCGGCCCGTGCTTTGGCACAACTTTCCCGAAGCAATGAAGGCAGGGCGCATGCAGGTCGAAGCAACACCCCTTAGCGGCGTTCTTGTGATCACCCCGAAGCGATTCGGCGATCACCGCGGATTTTTCTCGGAGAGCTATTCGGCGAAGCGATTTGCCGAGGCCGGGATCGATATCGAGTTTGTGCAGGATAACCATTCGGTCTCGGAGGCCGTGGGCACGGTGCGCGGGCTGCATTTTCAGGCGCCACCCCACGCTCAGGCGAAACTGGTGCGCTGCGGACGTGGGCGGCTCTGGGATGTCGCGGTCGATATCCGTGAGGGAAGCCCGACCTTCGGCCAGTGGTTCGGCACCGAGCTGAGCTTCGAGAACGGCAAGCAGCTGCTGATCCCGGCAGGCTTCGCGCATGGGTTCGTGACGCTCGAGCCGGGGACCGAAATTGTCTATAAGTGCTCGGATTACTACGCGCCCGAGTGTGAAGGCGCGATCCGCTGGAACGATCCCGATCTGGGCATCGATTGGCCACTTTCCGCAGGAATAGAGCCTGTTTTGTCCAGCAAGGATGCCGAGGCGCCGCTGTTTGCTACTTTCGATGGCCCCTTCAGCTGGGAGGGCGCAGCATGAAGATCCTCGTCACCGGGGGGGCCGGGTTCATCGGCTCCGCCGTCGTCCGCCTCGCCGTCTCGCGCGGCCATGAGGTCGTGAATCTCGACGCGCTGACCTATGCCGCCTGCCTCGAGAATGTCGCGCCCGTCTCGGGCAGCCCGCTTTATGCGTTCGAACAGGCCGATATCCGCGATCCCCAAGCTTTGGCGGCGATCTTCGCCCGTCACAAGCCCGACGCGGTGATGCATCTCGCCGCCGAAAGCCACGTGGATCGCTCGATCGACGGTCCCGGCGCTTTCATCGAGACGAACGTGATGGGCACCTACAACATGCTGCAGGCGGCGCGCAGCTTTTGGGAGGGAGCGGGCCGCCCCGAGAGCTTCCGCTTCCATCACATCTCGACCGACGAGGTCTATGGCACGCTTGGGGCCACCGGCCAGTTCACCGAAGAGACGCCTTACGCCCCAAATAGTCCCTATTCCGCCTCGAAAGCGGGCTCGGACCATCTCGTGCGCGCCTGGCACGAGACCTATGGCCTGCCGGTCGTGCTCACGAACTGCTCGAACAATTACGGCCCCTATCACTTCCCGGAAAAGCTGATCCCGGTCGTGATTTTGAACGCGCTCGCGGGCAAGCCGCTGCCGATCTATGGCGACGGGTCCAACGTGCGCGACTGGCTCTATGTCGAGGACCACGCCGATGCACTGCTTCTGGTGCTGGAGAAGGGCACTTTGGGCCGCAGCTACAATATCGGGGGTGAGAACGAGCGGTCGAACCTCGAACTGGTCCAGACGATCTGCACCATTCTCGACAAGCTGCGTCCGGGCGACGCGCCCTATGCCGATCTGATCACTTTCGTCACCGACCGCCCCGGCCACGATGCCCGCTACGCGATCGACCCCACCCGCATCCGCGAGGAGCTGGGCTGGCGGCCGAGCGTCACCGTTGAAGAGGGGCTCGAGCGCACCGTGCGCTGGTATCTCGAGAACGAGGACTGGTGGCGCCCGCTGCTGGACCGGCACGGCGTCGGTGAAAGGCTGGGCAAGGCATGATCCTCGTCTTCGGACAGACCGGCCAAGTCGCGCAGGAGTTGCAACGCCTCGCCCCCGATGCGGCGTTCTTAGGCCGGAATAGGGTCGATTTGCGTGATCCCGGTGCCGCCGCAGAGGCGATCCGGGAAGCCAAGCCCGAGGCGGTGATCAACGCCGCCGCCTATACCGCCGTGGACAAAGCTGAAGAAGAGGAGGCGCTCGCCCAGGTGGTCAATGGTGATGCGCCCGCGGCGATGGCCAAGGCCTGCCGCGACCTCGACATCCCGCTCATTCACATCTCCACCGATTACGTCTTCGACGGCTCGGGCGACGCGCCGTTCGAGCCGACCGATCCGACCGATCCGCTGGGCGCCTATGGCCGCACCAAGCTCGCCGGAGAACAGGCGATCCGGGCCGCAGGCGGCCCCTTCGCCATCCTGCGCACGAGCTGGGTCTTCTCATCCCATGGCGGGAATTTTGTGAAGACGATGCTGCGCCTGTCGGAAAGCCGCGAGCGCCTGACGATCGTCGCCGACCAGATCGGTGGACCGACACCGGCCAAGGCCATCGCCGAGGCTTGCCTGACCATCGCGAAGGAACTGCAGCGCGCGCCCAAGAAGAGCGGCGTTTACCATTTCTCAGGCTCTCCCGATGTAAGTTGGGCAGGCTTCGCGCGGGAGATCTTCGCGCGGGCCGGGCGCGGCGTGACGGTGGAGGATATCCCCACCGCCGATTATCCGACGCCCGCGAAACGGCCGCTCAATTCGCGGCTCGACTGCAGCGATCTGGCCGTGTTCGGCCTGAACAGACCCGATTGGAGTTCGGGATTGGACGAGGTTTTGACCGAATTGGGGGCGATATGACGCGCAAGGGGATCATTCTGGCGGGCGGCTCGGGCACGCGACTCTATCCGATCACGATGGGCGTCTCAAAACAGCTTCTGCCGGTCTACGACAAGCCGATGATCTACTACCCGCTGACCACCCTGATGCTGGCCGGTATTCGCGAGATCGCGGTGATCACCACGCCGCATGATCAGGAGCAGTTCATCCGCACGCTCGGCGATGGCAGCCAATGGGGGCTGAGCCTGACCTATATCACCCAGCCCTCGCCCGACGGTCTGGCGCAGGCCTATCTGCTGGCTGAAGATTTTCTCGCGGGCAGCCCTTCGGCGATGGTTCTGGGCGACAACATCTTCTTCGGCGCGGGTCTCGGCAAGATCCTGAAAGCGGCGAATGCGACCACAGAGGGCGGCACCGTCTTCGGCTACCGCGTCCGCGATCCCGAACGCTACGGCGTGGTGGATTTCGACGACAGCGGCAAAGTGCGTGCGATCATCGAGAAGCCCGAAGTGCCGCCCTCGCAATTCGCGGTCACGGGGCTCTATTTCCTCGACGAGACCGCTCCGGACCGCGCCAAGACGATCACGCCGTCCGCTCGGGGCGAGTTGGAGATCACCTCGCTTCTGGAAACCTACCTACATGACGGCGCGCTCTCGGTCACCCAGATGGGCCGGGGCTTTGCCTGGCTCGACACCGGAACGCATGGCAGCCTGCTCGATGCGGGGAACTTCGTGCGAACGCTGGAAGAGCGACAAGGCCTGCAAAGCGGTTCGCCCGACGAGATCGCCTTCGAGAAAGGCTGGATCAGTGGCGAGCAACTGAAAGATCGCGCTAATGAGTTCGGCAAGAACAGCTATGGCGAGTATCTGCTGCGCCTGATCGAGTGATGGTCAATGGCACGGGTCACGATCCTGATGGCGACACGCGATCCGGGCCCGGAGTTGCGCGATCAGCTCGAAAGCCTCGCGACGCAGACGCATCCTGAGTGGCGGCTGATTGTTGGGGACGACAGCCGAAGCGATGCCGCACACGATCTATTGGCAGAGTTCGCGCGGAGCCATGAGGTAAGGATTGTAGCCGGGCCGCAAAAAGGAGCGGGGGTGAATTTCCTATCTCTTCTGAGCGGCGTGGACCCCGCCACGACCGAGTTCATCGCCTTCTGCGATCAGGATGATGTTTGGTTGCCGGATCGGCTCGCGCGGGGGATTGCGGCCTTGGACGAGGGTAAACCTGCTCTCTATTGCAGCCGCACATGGGTCTGTGACGCTAATTTGGGAAACAAACACCTTTCGGCGCGACATCCACATCGGCCATCGTTCCGTAACGCTCTGGTCCAGAATATCGCGGCCGGTAACACGATCCTCCTGAACCCGGCCGGGGCCGAGCTCGCCATCTCTGCGGCGCGCGAATTGCAGGTCGCGCCGCGCCATGACTGGTGGATTTATCAACTGTTCACTGGCTGCGGCGTCCGGGTCGTCTATGATGCGGAACCTACGCTTCTCTATCGACAGCATGGCCACAACGCGGAAGGTGCGAACCTCACGATGCGTGCAAAGCTCTCTCGGTTGAAGCGGCTGCTGAAGGGTGAATGGCGTGGTTGGATCGATGTCCAATGCGCGGCGCTTACCGCCTCCGCGCATCGGTTCACGCCCGAAAACCGGACCATTTTCAACCGCTTCTTGAATATGCGCGAGGCAGGTTTTTCGACCCGAATGAAAGAGGCCGCCCGGCTGAGGCTCTATCGCCAAAGCCGGGCGGCTACGCTTGCCCTTTGGATTGGGGCCGTGTTTCGCCTGATTTAGGGTCTCAAATCCGGAAAATCGGCTGCAGTAGGCGCGGCAGGAGCCCCTTGAACTTCAGCGGCGCATCGGTCGCGGCGAGGCAGATGCAGACATCTTCCATCCCCGCGATCGGCGTGTGGTCGAGATCGTCATCCGCCACTTCCACATCGCCCACGCCAAAGCGCCCGGTTTCGTCCGAGAAGGAGCCCTGCAGAACCATGGTCAGTTCCAGGCCGCCATGGGTATGATCGGGCACCGCCATTCCTGGCGGGATGTAGAGAAGCCGGGCCGACCCCTCTTTGTCCTCGCTCAGAATGGCCTGCTTGATGCCGCCGCCCAAGGCACGCCAGCGCGGGTTGTCCGCGCCCATCGCCTCGACCACGGCGCCCGGATAGATTCCTGCGCGCGCGGGTTGCGCCGCGACGATCACATCGTCGTCGTCCAGCCCATCAAACACACGTCGCCGCAAATCGTCGCTCGGCGCCATGCCTTCAAGCTCGTCCAGAACCAGCCCGCCTGCCAGTTCCTCTGCTTCAAGCCGTGCGCGACACTCGTCGCACTGGCTCACATGCGCCGCGACGACCAGCGAAAACGCATGACCCAGCGAGCCGGTCGCGTAAGACCGAACCAACCAATCGGGCAAATGATGCGTAATCTCCGTCATTCGTCTCTCAGATCCCTTAACTCGTGTCTAAGCTTCTCCAGCGCGAGCCGGATCCGCGATTTGATCGTCCCAAGTGCGAGGCCGGTTGCCTCGCGTATTTCGGCCTGTGTGAGTTCCCCCACGTAGGCCCGCTCGATAATGTCGCGCTGCGCTTCGGGCAGAGCCTTGATCGCTTCACGCAGCTGCGCCGCTTCCTGTTCCAACCCGATCGCCGCGTCGGCTTCTCGGGTTTCCCGCGTTTCCGCTTCGGCGACCAGCTCGTCTGGAACGGGCCGGGGCCGTCTTCGGATCACATCGATCTGCCGATTGCGCGCAATTCGGTAGATCCATGCCGAGGCGCGCGCCCGCGTTTCGTCATAAAGATGAGCCTTGCGCCAGATCGTGAGCATCACGTCCTGCACCACATCCTCCGCCGCCGCCTGCGACATGCCAGAGCGCACCAGCATCCCCTTCAGCCGCGGCGAGAAGTGATCGTAAAGCCGCGCGAAGGCCATCTTGTCACGCCTGTCACGAACGGCGACGAGCCAGTCGGTCTGCTCGCATGCCGCCTCTGGCGTCGGTTTCGCTGAATTCTTGTCGTCCATACTCTTCCCGGCAAAGGTATGTCCC
>NZ_CP019437.1:0-42500 GCF_001940525.2 Thioclava nitratireducens | reverse complement strand
TTTTAACCTGAATACATAGGGTTATAAGAGCGAACCCGGGGAACTGAAACATCTAAGTACCCGGAGGAAAGGAAATCAACAGATACTCCGCTAGTAGTGGCGAGCGAACGCGGACCAGCCGAGCCATGAGAATGACCAGAATGATCTGGAAAGATCAGCCAGAGCGGGTGACAGCCCCGTATGGGAAGTTCAATTGGACGTATTAAGTAGGGCGGGACACGTGTAATCCTGTCTGAAGATCGGGGGACCACCCTCGAAGGCTAAGTACTCCTTACTGACCGATAGCGAACCAGTACCGTGAGGGAAAGGTGAAAAGCACCCCGACGAGGGGAGTGAAACAGTTTCTGAAACCGGACGCCTACAAGCAGTCGGAGGAGCCTCGAGCTCTGACGGCGTACCTTTTGTATAATGGGTCAACGACTTGGTCTATCGAGCAAGCTTAAGCCGTTAGGTGTAGGCGTAGCGAAAGCGAGTCTTAACAGGGCGAATTTAGTTCGATGGATCAGACCCGAAACCAGATGATCTAGCCATGTGCAGGCTGAAGGTGAGGTAACACTCACTGGAGGGCCGAACCGACACCCGTTGAAAAGGGTCCGGATGACGTGTGGCTAGGGGTGAAAGGCCAATCAAATCTGGAGATAGCTGGTTCTCCGCGAAAGCTATTTAGGTAGCGCGTCGATTGTATTCTCCCGGGGGTAGAGCACTGCATGGATGATGGGGGCCCACAGCCTTACTGAGTCTAAGCAAACTCCGAATACCGGGAAGAACTGATCGGCAGACACACGGCGGGTGCTAACGTCCGTCGTGGAGAGGGAAACAACCCTGACCAACAGCTAAGGCCCCCAATTCATGGCTAAGTGGGAAAGCATGTGAGACTTCCAAAACAACCAGGAGGTTGGCTTAGAAGCAGCCATCCTTTAAAGATAGCGTAACAGCTCACTGGTCTAGTCAAGAGGTCTTGCGGCGAAGATGTAACGGGGCTCAAGCCATGAGCCGAAGCTTTGGATGCACAGTGATGTGCGTGGTAGCGGAGCGTTCTGTGATATAGAACGCTGCCTCCTTACTCCCCTCGGGGATATTGGAGGCAATGTTCTGACTGTGAAGCCGGGCCGTAAGGCATCCGGTGGAGTGATCAGAAGTGAGAATGTTGACATGAGTAGCGACAAACAGGGTGAGAGACCCTGTCGCCGAAAGTCCAAGGGTTCCTGCTTAAAGCTAATCTGAGCAGGGTAAGCCGGCCCCTAAGGCGAGGCCGAAAGGCGTAGTCGATGGGAACCAGGTTAATATTCCTGGGCCATGTGGTGGTGACGGATCTGAGCCGTTGTTCGATCTTATCGGATTGATCGGGCAGCCAACAGGTTCCTGGAAATAGCCCCACTATCGGACCGTACCCGAAACCGACACAGGTGGACTGGTAGAGAATACCAAGGCGCTTGAGAGAACCACGTTTAAGGAACTCGGCAAAATGCCTCCGTAAGTTCGCGAGAAGGAGGCCCGCTTCGTACGCAAGTATGGGGCGGGGGCACAAACTAGGGGGTGGCGACTGTTTACTTAAAACACAGGGCTGTGCGAAGCCGTAAGGCGACGTATACAGTCTGACGCCTGCCCGGTGCCGGAAGGTTAAAAGGAGGAGTGCAAGCTCCGAATTGAAGCCCCGGTAAACGGCGGCCGTAACTATAACGGTCCTAAGGTAGCGAAATTCCTTGTCGGGTAAGTTCCGACCTGCACGAATGGCGTAACGATCTCCCCGCTGTCTCAAACGTGGACTCAGCGAAATTGAACTGTGTGTCAAGATGCACACTACCCGCGGTTAGACGGAAAGACCCCATGAACCTTTACTATAGCTTCGCACTGGCATCAGGCATGTGATGTGCAGGATAGGTGGTAGGCTTTGAAACGGGGACGCCAGTCTCCGTGGAGCCATCCTTGAGATACCACCCTTCGCCTGCTTGATGTCTAACCGCGGTCCCTTATCGGGATCCGGGACCCTGCGTGGTGGGTAGTTTGACTGGGGCGGTCGCCTCCCAAAGTGTAACGGAGGCGCGCGAAGGTTGGCTCAGACCGGTCGGAAATCGGTCGTTGAGTGCAATGGCAGAAGCCAGCCTGACTGCAAGACTGACAAGTCGAGCAGAGACGAAAGTCGGCCATAGTGATCCGGTGGTCCCGAGTGGAAGGGCCATCGCTCAACGGATAAAAGGTACTCTGGGGATAACAGGCTGATGATGCCCAAGAGTCCATATCGACGGCATCGTTTGGCACCTCGATGTCGGCTCATCTCATCCTGGGGCTGGAGCAGGTCCCAAGGGTACGGCTGTTCGCCGTTTAAAGAGGTACGTGAGCTGGGTTTAGAACGTCGTGAGACAGTTCGGTCCCTATCTGCCGTGGGTGTAGGATACTTGAGAAGAGTTGCCCCTAGTACGAGAGGACCGGGGTGAACGGACCACTGGTGGACCAGTTATCGTGCCAACGGTAGTGCTGGGTAGCTATGTCCGGACAGGATAACCGCTGAAAGCATCTAAGCGGGAAGCCCCCTTCAAAACTAGGTATCCCTTGAGGGCCGTGGAAGACCACCACGTCGATAGGCTGGAGATGTAAGCGCGGCAACGCGTTCAGTTGACCAGTACTAATTGCCCGATTGGCTTGATTTGATCCGGTAGTAGCCAGACCTCTGGTAACCGATCAAACAGCATGCACAATACAAAGTGTACGACTTGAACTTCATCGCTTCTTCCTCGGTTTGGTGGTCATAGCACGAGCAAAACACCCGGCTCCATTCCGAACCCGGCCGTTAAGTGCCGTCGCGCCAATGGTACTGCGTCTTAAGACGTGGGAGAGTAGGTCACCGCCAAACCTAGAAAGAAGCGACGAAAAACTTCATCTCTCAAAAAACGATGACAAACAAAATCCCGATCGCAAACACTAAATGCCCTCGGGAACAAACGCGGGATCGAGCACCCCGCAAGCGAGACAAACTCTACTCGAGAGTTTGAAAAACGCGATCGCCGCGTCAGGCTCATAACCTGACAAAAGGCAAAAGCTCAACGGACGCGGGATGGAGCAGCCCGGTAGCTCGTCAGGCTCATAACCTGAAGGTCGTAGGTTCAAATCCTACTCCCGCAACCAAATCTTCTAAGTCATATCCATACGCTCACAGCCGCCTTCGGGCGGTCTCTTGCGTTGTGCTTGACCTGCTCCCCTTCGAGTCCGCGTTTATAGGTTAGCTCTGTTCAGGGTTTGGTCCTCTTTCGACCTTTGGTGATACTCCCACGGGGTGAGCCCGTCGAGGCTCGTGTGGGGGCGGTGATGGTTGTAGTCATCACGCCACGCCGCGATCAGACTGCGGGCATGACGCAGGTTGGCGAACAGATGCTCGTTGAGGCATTCGTTCCTGAGGCGGCCATTGAAGCTCTCGACAAAGCCGTTCTGCATCGGTTTCCCCGGCGCGATGTAGTGCCATTCGACCCGGCGCTCCTCCTGCCATTTGAGGATGGCGTTGCTGGTCAGCACGGTCCCATTATCGCTGACCTTCATGCAGGGATGGCCTCTGACCTCGGCGATCCGGTCCAGCTCCCGGGCGACCCGGATGCCGGAGAGCGAGGTGTCGACGACCGCAGCCAGACATTCCCGGCTGAAGTCGTCGATCACGCACAGGATCCGGAAGCGGCGGCCATCGCTGAGGCTGTCCGACACGAAGTCGAGGCTCCAGCGCTGGTTCGGCCCCTGCGGGATCGCCATCGGCGCCCTGGTTCCCAGTGCCCGCTTGCGACCGCCCCGTTTACGACTGTTAAGCCTTCTTCCCGGTAGATCCGGGAGAGCTTCTTCCAGTTCAACGCCCAGCCCTCCCGCCGCAGCAGGATGTGCAGACGCCGATATCCGAACCTCCGCCTCTCGCCCGACAACTCCTGCAGCCGCTCGCGCAACTCCCGGTCCTCCGGTCTGGTCGGCTGCCGCCGATACACGCGCGGGTCGATCCCGGCCAGCGCACAGGCCCGCCGCTGCGAGTAGCTCTTCTCCTTCATGGCCCAGTCCACGGCGCGCCGCCTCGAACCGGGCCTGAGAAGCGTCCGCAGGCTCTCTCGAACGCATGGCGTTCGCCTGCTCCCATTCCCAACATCTCCTTCAGCGTCGCGACGTCGAGCATCTGGTCGGCCAGCGTTGTTCGGGGCAAACGCCCCACTGGGGCCTTTGCTGATCCCTCCAACTCTTCAGCTTCGCGTTCTCGGCCTCCAGCGCCTTCAGCCGGCGGGCGTCCGACACCTCCATGCCGCCATATCTCGAGCGCCACTTGTAGAAGGTCGCGTCGCTGATGCCATGCTTACGGCACAGCTCCTTCGCGCCCAGCCCGGCCTGGTGCTCCTTCAGGATGCCAATGATCTGCTCTTCGCTGAACCGGCTTCTCTTCATCGTCTGTCTCCTCGTCTGGAGAACAGGCTAACCTCAAAACGAGAACATTTCAGGGGAGCAGGTCAATTGATTTGTGCATTGCCGAAAGCCGGATGCGGTCTCCATCTCGGACCAACGCCAGTGGCCCGCCAAGGTCTGCCTCTGGCGTCACATGTAGCACAATCGTGCCAAACGTCGTTCCCGACAACCCACGTAGGATTGCGCGCAACGTTGCGGGCTGTACGCTGAATTTGTTATTAGATTCTGGCGAGTTTCAAGCAAAGCTTTGCGGTTCTTTTGCGCATAGGTTTGCGCAAATTTCGCGTAACTTTGCATTTTAACTCAGTATCTTCCGAAGAAAATTCTTTCCGAGTTGACCTTAGCTTTTTTCTGTTTTGATGGAAAGAAAAACGGACGCATATTCTTAGCATTTTTTGAAAATGAGAAACTCGGCGGCTCCGATTCCGGGATCATTTTTCGTACCAGTCGCGAGAACGCGCGAAATCAAGATCGCTTCGTCAGCATTCCCGCGGAGGAACTGCTCACTGGGGGGCTGTCGGCGTCAAACCGGCCATTCAGCCCTGCCGCAGCTACCACTGCTTGGGCTACGACCCTGCAGGAGTCTCCTGCTGCCGGCCGTCCGAAGCATTGTATGGGCCGACGCTTTCCTCCATATCCATGCGCGAGAGCTTGCGGATATGCCCGGCGAGGCGCACCAGAGGCACCACCTGCGCGACCCGCAGGCCGGTCTCGGCGGCGATCACGCGGGTCTCCGCATCGGGTTCGGCGACGTCGAAGGCGATCGACAGGAACCGCCGCCGGGTCGAAGGCTTGAGCCGCTTGAGCGCGCTCTGAGAGCCTTGGGGTGTCGGGGACCGCGAGGATGAAGCCCTCGGGGGCCACCAGTTCCTCACCGGTGGCCCGCATATGCTGAACCAATTGTGCTCGCCTTGAGGCGTTCGGTCATCGGGTCGTCGCGCAACTCCTCAGCAGTCGCCGGATTTCGGTCTGGGTACAGCGGTTACGTATCCAAGTTCTCGAGTATGGATTTCGTCTCGGGCATGCGCTTCAACGAATTGCCGATATGCTCGCGCCAGCGCGGTCCGACCTCCATCGCGGTCCTGTAGGCCCGCGACAGATCATCGGGCCTGTCCTCTGCCATCGCTTCGATCAGGAAGGCTGCCTGTTCGCGATCCTTGGAAGATTTCAGGCTTCCTGATCCGTCCCGCCGTCGATCCGCGATGATCAGCTTGTGGATGGCGAAGCGCTCGGGGCGCGGCACCTGCACGAGAATGCCAGACCGATAGAGGGCCGCAGCAAAGATCGGTTCGGCAATCAGGAAGTTGAGGTAGTTCAGCGCCTGCGCCCCCACGCCCAGTGCGGGCAGGTCGCGGATGGTCTCGCTCCCGAAGGCGGGCGTCAGAAACTCGACGAGCTGGCCGCTGCCACCCTGCGCCCATCGCCAGGTCCGGCCCTTGTCGAGCCCGGGCACGGAATCGAACTTCAGCGCCGAGAACGTCTCGGCCAGCCCCGGCTCGACCTGATCCTGCAGGGCGATGCTCAGCTTTTCGAACTGCGCGATGTCGATATCGCCAGTATTGGCCATCCCACCCAAAGGGAGGCGAATGCCCAGCTCACCTTCATAAAGTCGAAACGCATTCGTTCCGACAATGGTGCCGCCCAGCCGGAATGTCCCGGCCGCCGCCATGGCGGAGAGGATGGAGCCGGTCGCCCGGTCCGTTGGCGTCATGCCCTCGGCGCGCAAGAGCCGGACCAGCCGCGACCGCTCTGCCTGTCGGTCCTTCGCGGTCGCGCGGAGTTCCTCGATGCGTTCGATCCGCGCCCGCGTCTCATCGCTGTCTTCGCCGATATAGATGAAGCGCATCTCGGTTCCGACGCGACGGGCCGCGTACCAGTAACCCTTCTCGCCGCGTTCTTTGAGCGCCGGTTTACCCTCCACACCGGACAGGGCGTCATCCCTGAGAAGGCGCACCAGATCTGTATAGGCGCTCATGGCGATGCTGCTGAGAGGCGTCATGCCTATCATCTCCATATTTTGCTTGGCACATTTATGTCTATCAAAATAGTAAATTGATAGGCAACATTGAAATTAGCTTTGCCGAAATATGGATTGCCCCCGATACCAAGCAGAAACCGGGACTCGCTTGAACTGGCGGTATTCACCAATACCGCCAGCGCTTGGCTGCCTCTGTGTCGTCATCGATCGAGGGGAGGGCGCGAGCCCGTCTTTCGAGCCCGCGCCAGCTTTAGCCTGCGATCAACGCCTTGGCGCGTGCGGCGACCGCGTCTGCGGTGATGCCGAACTCCGCGTAAAGTTGCTCCGCCGGGGCGGAGGCGCCAAAGCCCGACATGCCGATCACATCCGCCTCGCGCGTGACGTAGCGGGTCCAGCCGAAGGCCGACGCGGCCTCGACAGCGATCCGCGGCGCGGTGCCGAGAACCTCGGCCCGGTAGTCCTCGGGCTGCGCGTCGAACAGCTCCCAGCAGGGCATCGAAACGACGGTGACGCTGTGGCCCTCGGCGTGCAACGCCTCGGCGGCTCCCACGGCCAGCGACACCTCGGTCCCGGTTGCAAGAAGCGTCACGTCGCGACCTTCCCCGAAGGAGCGGATCACATAGGCGCCGCGCGCGGTCAGGTTCTCATCTCCCGCGCTCCGCAGTTGCGGCACCCCTTGCCGCGACAGCGCGAGCAGCGACGGCGTGCCCGTCGACCGGATCGCGATATCCCAGGCCTCCAGCGTCTCTACCGCATCAGCAGGCCGGAACACGTTGAGGTTGGGGATCGCGCGCAGCGAGGCCAGATGCTCGACCGGTTGGTGCGTGGGGCCGTCCTCGCCAAGCCCGATGGAGTCGTGGGTCATCACATAGGTGACGCCCAGCCCCATCAGGGCGGAAAGGCGGATCGCGTTGCGCGCGTAATCAGAGAACACGAGGAACGTGCCGCCATAAGGCTTGAAGCCGCCATGTAGCGCCAGACCGTTCATCGCCGCTGCCATGCCGAACTCGCGCACGCCATAGCCGATGTAACGGCCCGGAGCCGCGGCGGTGAAGGTGCTGTCGACGGCCGCGACTCGCGTCAGGTTGGAGCCGGATAGGTCGGCGCTGCCGCCGATTATCGCGGGCACTGCCTTGGCGAGATGCTCCAGCGCGATCTGCGAGGCTTTGCGGGTGGCGACCGATTGCGGTTTCTCGAACAGCTCGGCGCGCGCAGCTTCGACGGCGGCGGCGTAGCCTTCGGGCAGCTTGCCCTCGACGCGGGCGGTGAACTCTTCGGCCTTGCCGGAGGCGGCGAGGGCGTTTTCCCATTCCGCGCGGGCTTGCGTGCCGCGGGCGCCGATGGCGGTCCAGGCCGCGGCGAGGTGCTCGGGAATTTCAAAGGGCGCAGCCTCCCAGCCGAGTGCCTGCCTGGCCAGCGCGCCTTCTTCCTCCCCGAGCGGCGCGCCATGCGCCTTCGCCGTGCCCGCCCGGTTGGGCGAGCCGAAGCCGATCACCGTTTTCATCGCGATCAAGCTGGGACGCGTCGTTTCCGCCTTTGCCGCCGCCATGGCCTCGTCCAGCGCCTTGGCGTCATGGCCGTCGCAGCGGATCACATGCCAGCCGCAGGCCGCAAGCCGCGCCGGGACATCTTCCGAGAAGGACACGGAGGTCGGCCCGTCGATGGTGATGTCGTTGTCGTCGTAAAGAAGGTTCAGCTTGCCCAGCCCGAGATGGCCCGCAAGCGAGATCGCCTCTTGCCCGATCCCTTCCTGCAGACAGCCGTCGCCCAGCATCACCCAAGTGCGGTGATCGACAAGGCCGGGAAACTCGGCGGCCAGCGCGCGCTCTGCCAGCGCCATGCCGACGGCGGTCGCCAAGCCTTGACCCAGCGGACCGGTCGTCGTCTCGACGCCCTTCGCGTGGCCCCATTCCGGGTGGCCGGCCGTGATCGACCCCCATTGCCGGAAATTGCGAATCTGGTCGCGCGTCATGTCTTCGTAGCCGGTCAGGTGCAGCAGCCCGTAAAGCAGCATCGACGCATGTCCGTTCGACAGCACGAAGCGGTCGCGATCGGGCCAGTCGGGGGCCGAGGCGTCGAATTTCAGATGATTTCGAAACAACACAGTGGCCGCATCCGCCATGCCCATCGGCGCGCCGGGGTGGCCGGAATTGGCGGCATTCACAGCATCGATGGCCAGCGCCCGCAGGCAATTGGCGAGGGCGAAGTTTTCTGGGTCGATAGCGGCTTTGGCCGCGACTTGAGTGTGATCGAGCATGGGATCCTCCTATGGCGCGCAGGCTAACAGCGGCACCATCATCTAACAATTGAAAATAACAAAATCACAAAAAATATGTTGAACATAACGTTATGCATGTTATTTATCGTGCACACGACGGAGGAGCGTTCGACATGCCCGAAGCCTGGATTGGCACCAGTTGGAAAATGAACAAGACACTGTCCGAGGCGATGGACTGGGCGGATGGTCTTGCGGCTGCGACCCTGTCGCCGCGCATCCAGAGCTTTGTCATTCCGCCCTTCACCGCGACGCGGCAGGTCAAGGCCGCGCTGGCTGACACGCCCGCGCTGGTCGGTGCGCAGAACATGCATTGGGCCGATGCCGGAGCCTGGACGGGCGAAGTGTCCGCGCCGATGCTGGTCGATTGCGGTCTCGACATCGTCGAGCTTGGTCATTCCGAACGCCGCGCCCATTTTGGCGAGACCGACGAGACGGTCGGCCTCAAGACCGAGGCTGCGGTGCGCCACGGGCTGATCCCGCTCATCTGTATCGGCGAGACGCTCGAGGATCGCGAAAAGGGGCGGGCCGCAGAAGTGCTGGCCACCCAGGTGCGCGGCGCTCTGTCGAAACTGTCGGACGAACAGAAACAGGCCGAAATCTGGCTGGCCTACGAGCCGGTCTGGGCCATCGGTGAAAACGGTATCCCCGCCACGGCCGATTACGCCGATGCCCGCCAGGCCGAGATCATCGCGGTGGCGCAAGAGGTGACGGGCCGCCGCGTGCCCTGCCTCTATGGCGGCTCGGTCAATCCCGACAACTGCGCAGAGCTGATCGCCTGCCCGCATATCGACGGGCTGTTCATCGGTCGCTCGGCTTGGAACGTGGCCGGATATCTCGACATTCTCGCGCGCTGCAATGCCGCGCTGGACGCACAAGTCAAAACGGAGGAACTGTCATGAAAATCGCTGTGGCCGGCGACAGCGCCGGCGAGCCGCTCGCCAAGATCCTGGCCGAATATCTCAGCCAGAACCCGGATTACGAGGTGACCGAAGCTTCGCGCACTGAGGCCGGGCCGGACGACTTCTACGCCAATCTCGCGGATCGCGTCGCATCGGGGGTGAAGGACGGAACCTATGACCGGGCGATCCTGTGCTGCGGCACCGGGATCGGGGTCTGCCTCTCGGCCAACAAGGTGCCGGGTATCCGTGCAGCCCAGACCCACGACACCTATTCGGCGGGCAAGGCGGCGACTTCGAACAACGCGCATATCATCACGATGGGCGCGCGGGTCGTGGGGGCGGAGCTCGCAAAAGACATCGCCGATGCCTTCCTGTCCTCGTCCTTCGATCCCGAGGGGAAATCGGCGGGCAACGTTCAGGCCATTGACGCGGTCGACGCCAAGTATCACACGACGGCCTGAGCGAACTCCCGAGGGTCGGGCGGTTCGCCGCCCGGTCCCAACTCACTGACGGAATTCCCACATGCTGACCTTGCCGAACGACCGTCCCTCGCAGGCGGCGCACCTGCGTGACTGCCTGCCTGCTGGCGGGCTTGGAGAGATCATCGCCGCGCTGGCGAATGCCTTGCCGCCGATCGAGCAGCGGCTCGCGGCGGGCAAGTTGCCCGGCGATCCGGCCGCGCCCTGTGGTCAGAATGAGAGCGGCGATGTGCAAAAGGCGCTCGATGTTGGCGCGCATGACCACATCATTGCGGCGCTTGCCGGGCTGGGTGTGCGGCACATGCTGTCGGAAGAGGCCGAAGAGGTCGGACTGCTCGACCCGGAAGGCCAATTCGATCTCGCGATCGATCCGATCGACGGGTCGGGCTCGATCGGTATCGGCGCGCCGCTCGGCATGCTGTTCGCGATCTATCCGACCGGACCTGCCGATTTCCGGCGTCCGGGCTCGGAGGCGATCGCGGCGGGTTATGCCTCCTTCGGGCATTCGCTGGATTTCGGGTTCACGGCCGGGCAGGGGGTGCAGATCGCCACCTATGACGGCGAGGACTTCCGCATGACGGCGCAGGATGTCCGGCTGTCGCCCAAAGCGTCGACCATTGCCTACAATGCCTCTAACGAGCGCCATTGGAGCCCGGGGCTGCAACGCTGGGCCGCCGAGTTGCGCGCCGGGGCAGAGGGCCCGCGCGGGCGCGATTTCAACATGCGTTGGCTGGCGGCGGCGGTCGGTGAATTGCACCGTATCCTGCTCAAGGGCGGTGCGTTCCTCTATCCGGCGGATCGGCGCGAGGGGTATCGAGGGGGACGGCTGCGGCTGGCCTATGAGGCGGTGCCGATCGCCTGCCTGATCGAAGCGGCAGGCGGCCGCGCCACCGATGGCACAACGCGCATTCTCGATCTCGTGCCGGAGGCGCCGCACCAGAATGTGCCGCTCGTGTTCGGCGCGGCGGAAGAGGTCGAGATCATCAAGACATATCTTTCGGAGGAGACCTGACCTATGGCCCGCATCACGCTACGCCAGCTGCTCGATCACGCGGCGGAGAACGGCTATGCCGTGCCCGCCTTCAACATCTCGAACATGGAGATGGGACTGGCAATCATGACCGCTGCGCGGGAGGCCGATGCGCCGGTGATCCTTGCCGCCTCGCGGGGCGCGCGGGCCTATGCAGGGGATCGCTTGCTGGCGCGGCTGATTGACGGGCTGGTCGAGACTTTCCCCGAAGTGCCGGTCTGCATGCATCTCGATCACGGCAGCGATCTGGCGACCTGCGCGACCGCGATCCAGCATGGCTTCACCTCGGTGATGATGGACGGCTCGCTACTGGCCGATGGCAAGACCCCCGCCGACTATGCCTATAACCGCGACATCACCGCGCGCGTGGTCGAGATGGCGCATGCCTGCGGTGTTTCGGTCGAGGGCGAACTGGGCGTGCTTGGCTCGCTCGAGACCGGCATGGGCGATCAGGAAGACGGCCACGGTGCGACCGAGAAGCTCTCGGAAGAGCAGCTTTTGACCGATCCAGAGGAAGCCGAACGCTTCGTGCGCGAAACCGGCGTCGATGCGTTGGCTGTGGCGATGGGCACCAGCCACGGCGCCTACAAGTTCACGCGCCGGCCCGATGGCGACATCCTCGCGATGAATGTCATCGAAGAGATCAACCGCCGCCTGCCCAATACGCATCTGGTCATGCATGGCTCGTCCTCCGTTCCTGAGGATCTGCGCCAGATGATCAACGGCTATGGCGGCGACATGCGTCCGACCTGGGGCGTGCCGGTGGAAGAAATCCAGCGCGGCATCCGCTCGGGCGTGCGCAAGGTGAATATCGACACCGACAACCGCATGGCGATGACGGCAGGCGTGCGTAAGGTCCTGTCCGAGACGCCCGGCGAATTCGATCCGCGGAAGTATCTCACCGAAGGCAAGGCGCTGATGCAGGCGCTTTGCAAGGCGCGGTTCGAAGCCTTCGGCACCGCCGGTCACGCCTCGCGCATTACGCCCCTGCCGCTCGAGGCGATGGCGGCACGCTGAGCGCGTCACCCTCCGCAGAACACAAGAAAGGGCGCCCCTGCGGGCGCCCTTTCTTCGTTCCGAAGTGGCGTTCGGCGTGACGTCCCTGAAACGCCTACGCGTCTGTTAAAACGAAAAAGGGGGCCGCGCGGCCCCCTTTCCCAGTGTCCCATTGCGCCGGATCAGGAGGATTGATCCAGGGTGAATGGGCCGGTGTAGGCGTCGACATTGCTCGAGTCGATCAGCATGCAGTCGAAGAGTTGCTTCTCTTCCGCGACTTGCAGCTCGCCGGTCTGAATGAAGTGATCGGCCTGACGCACGGCCTGCTCGGCGAAGATCGCGACCGGCTGCAGCACGGTGTAGGTCATCTCGCCTGCCTTGACCGCGTCGACCGCATCGGGCGAGCCGTCGAACCCGCCTACGACCATGCCGTCGAGCTTGCCAGCTTCCTTGAGCGCGGCGATCGCGCCAAGGGCCATTTCGTCATTGCCCGAGATCACGCCGGTGATGTCCGGATTGGCCTGCAGCATCGACTGCATCTTGGAATAGCCCTGCGTGCGATCCCAGTTGGCCACTTCCTGTGCTTTCTTGTCGAGGTCGGGATACTGGCTCAGCACCGTCTCGAAGCCGTTCGAACGGGTCTGCGCGTTGTTATCCGACGGGGCGCCGAACAGCTCGACATAGGAGCCTTTTTCGCCCATCGCCTCGACCCATTTCATCGCGCCGAGGGCCGCGCCTTGCGCGTTGTTCGACACCAGCTGCGCCTTGGCCAGACCCGACTGGTTGATCTCTGCGTTGACGATGAAGACCGGGATGCCAGCCTCAACCGCTTTCTTCACGGCGCCGACCGAACCGTCCGCGTTCGCCGGGTCGAGGATGATCGCCTTGGCCTGGTTGGTGATCGCGGTGTCGACGAGGTTGCTCTCGGTGTTGGTGTCGCCCTTGTGAGCGGAGACGTTGGCGTCATAGCCAAGCTCTTCGGCGGTGGCCTTGGCGACCTCGCCCTCGGTGTACCAGTAGGGGTTCGAAGGATCGTTGACGATGATCGAGATCAGACCGTCAGCCATCGCGGCCTGTGCCATCAACGGCATCATTGCGACGGTCGCGAAAATGGTGCGCCTGGTGAATTTCATGTTGGGTGTCCTCCCGTTGGGTTGTTGTTGGTGCCGGATCACTCCGGCGGGTATTCGGGCGCGGGACCTCCCTGTCCCGCGTCCTCGAAGTCTCAGCGGCGCGCGCGGCCGTATTGCAGGCTGTTGAGCAGCACGGCGAGCACGATCACGGCGCCCGTAAAGACGGTCTGCCAGTAGGCGGAGACGCCGATGATGACGAGCCCGTCGCTCAGGAAGCCGATGACGAAGGCGCCCAGCATCGTGCCGCGCACGTTGCCGCGCCCGCCGGTCAGGGCGGCGCCGCCGATCACGACCGCTGCGATGGCGGTCAGTTCGTAGGTGGTGCCCGCGGTGGGGCCCGCCGAGGTCAGCTGCGACGACAGCACGAGGCCGGCGATGGCGGCACAGATGCCCGACAGCACGTAGACCGAGATTTTCACGCTGCGGGTCGGCACGCCGGAGAGTTCCGCGGCACGCTCGTTGCCGCCCGAGGCGTAGAGCCAGCGACCGAAGGCGGTGCGCGCCAGCACGAGGCCCACCGTCAGCGCGACCAGCGCCAGCACGATTACCCCGATCGGCACCCCGGCGATGCGGTTGAAGCCGAGCCAGTCGAAGCCGGTATTGCCGAGGGCCTCTGCGCCGCCAAGGTTGTTGTAGGTCAGCCCGTTGGTCATCAGCAGCGCGACGCCACGCGCCACATAGAGCATCCCCAGCGTGGCCACGAAGGCGGGCACGTTGAAGAATGCGATCAGCACGCCGTTGATCAGGCCCACGAAGGCGCCCAGACAAATCGTCAGCACCACCACGGCCCAGACCGGCGGGTAGAGCACGACACCGGCAGCCGGGATCTCGACGCCTTGCATCAGGTAACCCGCGACTACCCCGGCGAGGCCCAGCGTCGAGCCGACCGAAAGGTCGATGCCGCCGTTCAGGATCACCAGCAACATTCCGATCGCCAAGAGACCGAAGATCGCGACATGCGACGACATGATCAGGAAGTTGCCGATGCTAAAATAGACCGGCGACAGGATCGAGAAGACGGCGATGATCGCGACGAGGGCGAAGAATGCGCGCCCCTCCAGTAGGATCTTGCCGATGTTCAGGCCCATGCCGCCCGATGCGGGCTTGGAATTCGTAACGTCCGCCATGTTGGCCTCCATTAGTGGTGCACGGCTTCGCCAGAGGCGGCCATGATCTGCTCTTTGGTTGCGGTGTGATCGAACTCGGCCGCGATCCGGCCCCTGTTCATCACGATGATCCGGTGCGCGATGCTCAGGCATTCGCCTACTTCCGAGGTCGAATAGAGTACGGCCAGCCCACGCTCCTGCGCGGTGCGCGCGAGCAGCTTGAAGACTTCGGCCTTCGCGCCGATGTCGATGCCGCGCGACGGTTCGTCGAGTAGGATCACTTCGGGGCGGGTGGCGAGCATCTTGCCGATGACCACCTTTTGCTGGTTGCCGCCCGAGAGCGAGCCGATCATCGCGCCGCCGCCATCGGTTTTGACGGTCACTTCGCGGATCGAATCGTCGATCACCTTGCGCTCGTCCTTGCGGCTGGTGAACAGGCCGCGGGTGAACGCGCCGATCGAGGACAGCGACAGGTTTTGACCCACGGTCATCGTCTGCACCAGCCCGTCGCGCTGCCGATCCTCGGGGACGAGCACAAGCCCGGCCTCGATGCGCTCGGCGATCGACAGATGCGAGATGTCGTGCCCGTGCAGTTTCACCGCACCGCTTTTCGCCCGCAGGCGTCCGGCGGCGCATTCCATCATTTCGGTGCGCCCGGCGCCCATCAGCCCGTAGATGCAGACGATCTCGCCGGCGCGCACGCTGAGGCTCATGTGATCGACCACCAGTCCGTGACCCGACGGATCCGGGACGCAGAGGTCTTCGATGATCAGCGAAGGCCCACCCATCTCGCTGTCGGGAGGCGTGCCGAGATCGAAGCCTTCGCCGACCATGTTGCGCACGATCCATTCGAGGTCGATCTCGTCGCGCGGCGCATTGGCGGTCATTTCGCCATCGCGCAGCACCACCGCGTGATCGGTCACTTCCAGCGCCTCTTCGAGGTGGTGCGAGATATAGACGATGCTGACGCCCTTCGCGGTGAGGTCGTTGATCACCTTGAACAGCACTTCGACTTCCGAGGCCGACAGCGCGGAGGTCGGCTCGTCCATGATCAGGATGCGGCTTTTGGCCTGCAGGGCGCGGGCGATCTCGACGATCTGCTGCTGCCCGAGGCGCAGTTCCTCCACCGGGGTGAGGGGGTCGATCTCTTCTTCCAGCTCTTCCATCAGGGCGCGGGTGACCCGCTCTTCCTCGGCGAAATCGACGCCGCGGCGGGTGCGAATTTCGCGCCCCATGAAAATATTGTCGCGCACGTTCAGGTTCGGCGCGAGCGCGAGCTCCTGGTGGATGATCGAGATGCCCTGCGCCAGCGCGTCATTGGCGCCATTGAAGGTCACCGGTTCGCCGTCGAGCAGAATCTGCCCCGAGGTCGGCGTCACGATCCCCGCGAGGATCTTCATTAGTGTCGATTTGCCCGCGCCGTTTTCGCCGAACAGCGTCGTCACCTGACCGCGATGGATGTCGAAGTTCACGCCCTTGAGGGCCTTTACCGCACCGTAATGCTTGGCGACATGGCGGGCCGACATGACGACCTCGCCGGTCCCTCGCGGCGCCTCGGGGCGGATGCTTTGTTGCACGGTCATTTGACTTTCACCTCGACCGGGGTGATCAGCCACATCTTCCGATTGATCAGCTTGAAGGCACCGGTGACGGTCACCGTCTTGCCGGTCAGGTTGGAGGTGTCGAGCCCGTCGAGCACCTCGGCCTTCATTGCGCGGTTAATGCCCGCGCCCGCATCCTGATATTCGATCTGGTTTTGAAGTCGCCGAAAGAGACGTCGCCGGGGGCGTCGCGCAGGTCGGTGCCGTTGATCGCGGGGCCGGTCTGGACGCGGATGCGCACGTTGTCGAGCCCATCGACATTGATATCGTAAATGCCCGATTTGCCTTCGCCGACCGTGCCGGTCACGCGTACGGGCAGCACAGGCATCGCGCCACCGGTGCCGTATTTCTTGGCGGCTGCGGATTTGTCCTCGGCCAGTGCGGCGGCGAGCGTCTTGGCGTCGACGGCACGCTTGGCCACATCGTCGCGGATGCGCGGGAATTCCTTGGCGCCATAGGCGTCGGGCGAGAATCCGTCGACGCGGGTATCCTGCTCCGAGCCGATGGTGACGACGGTGGTATCGAACCCGATCGCTGCGAGGGTGCACAGGGCTACGACACCAATGATGATGCCCCGTCGGCCGACACGCGGTTTCATGGAAATATCGGTGGCGCTCATGGCCTGTCGCTCCTCCCCTCGGGCCCCGGCGGGGCCTGTTGATCCTGTCTCGGGGGATGCTGTCCCGGCGCGAAGAATCGCCGGTCCGCTCGATCTCGGCGCGCTTGTGACGAGCACCCGTCGCACGCCGCGTGGTGCGGCGTCGTCAAGGTGCGTGTCGCGGCTGAGATCTGGCGCGGCCCACATGGGTGCAAGCCGCCATCCTCCCTTTTGCAAGACGAATCGTGCCGATGCGCGTTTCGCCTGCCGCTTTCCGAAAACCATCTGATTTGCCTGCCTTTTCCTCCGTCCGGCGGGCGATGGCTTTCGGTCCGTGTTGATCACCATAACTGAAAAAAATTACAAAGAAAGAAAAAAAATACACTCGACATGTGATCGGGCTTGGGTATGCTTGGTGCGTCCCGAGGGCAGATTTGTCCCCGAGAAGACCGTTTTGGCTGGAGGGGCCGCGGTCGCAAATCAAGGGAGGAGGTCGCATGGCACAAGCGCCTTGCGTGGCTCGCCATCTGCGTCCCGGAGCGGTGCAGCATGGCTGATCGCGACATCATTATCGGCATCGATGCGGGAACCTCCGTCATCAAGGCCGTAGCCTTCGATCTGTCAGGGCGACAGATCGCGGCGGCGGCTGTGCCGAACCGCTACGACAGTGGCCCGAGCGGGGCCGCTACCCAGAATATGGACCGGACATGGACCGACTGCGCGAATGCCTTGCGCAGCCTTGGCGAGCGTGTCGAAGGGCTGGCGGGCCGCACCGCCGCGCTTGCCGTGACCGCGCAGGGCGATGGCACATGGCTCGTGGGGCGGGGCAATCGCCCGGTCGGTGATGCCTGGCTCTGGCTCGACGCGCGGGCGGCGGAGACGACCCGCAGGCTGGCCGGGCATGGCCGCGACGCAGCCCGCTTCCGCGCCACCGGCACCGCGCTAAACACCTGCCAGCAGGGCGCGCAGATGGCGCATATGGACCGCCATTGCCCCGAGCTTCTGGACAGCGCCGAGGTGGCGCTGCATTGCAAGGATTGGCTCTATCTGAACCTCACAGGCGTCCGAGCGACCGATCCCTCCGAGGCGAGCTTCACTTTCGGCGATTTCCGCACCCGTAGCTATTCCGACCTCGTGATCGAGGCGCTGGAGCTGCGTGGGCGCAGCGGTCTTTTGCCGCCGATCCTCGATGGCAGCCGCGACACCCATCCGCTGAGCGCGGCCGCCGCCGAGGCGACGGGCTTGCTCGCCGGCACGCCGGTTAGCCTTGGCTATGTGGACATGGTGATGACCGCGCTCGGTGCGGGCGTCCATACCGGCACGCCGGGCGCGGCCTGTTCCACTATCGGCTCGACCGGGGTGCATATGCGCGCGGTGCGCGACGAGGACGTCACGCTGAACGGGCGCTCTGGCTATGTGATCTGCCTTCCCGCAGAGGGCATGGTTACTCAGGTCCAGACGAACATGGCCGCCACGCTGAACATCGATTGGGCGCTGCGCGTTGCAGCCGATCTGATGAGCGAGACCGGCCATCCGCATGATTACTCCGATCTGGTGGCGCGGATCGACGGCTGGCTGGCACGCTCCGAACCGGGCGCGCTGCTCTATCAACCGTATGTCTCCGAAGCGGGCGAGCGCGGGCCGATGGTCAACGCGAATGCCCGCGCCGGATTTATCGGCCTCTCCGCAGGTCATCGTTTCCCGGACATGATCCGCGCCGTGGTCGAAAGCCTCGGCATGGCCGCCCGCGATTGCTACGGCGCGATGGGAGAGCTGCCGCGCGAGTTGCGACTGACCGGCGGCGCTGCGCGCTCCGGCGCGTTGCGTGGAATTCTCGCCGCGTCTGTCGGTGCCCCCGTGCGGATGTCGGCGCGCGAGGAGGCCGGGGCCGCTGGCTGCGCCATGATGGCCGCCGTTGCGATTGGCGCCTACCCGGATATGGAAAGCTGCGTCGCCGAATGGGTCACGCCGCTTCTGGGCGAGGCCGAGGCGCCGGACCCGGCGCTTCAGACCACCTATGCTGACCTTTACCCCGCCTATGCCGAAGCCCGCGAGGCGCTCGAACCGGTCTGGGACCGGCTCGCAGATCATCGCGACCGGCGGACCACCCCAGAAATCGATGCGCCGCGCACTGCGCAAGGAGGATCGTGACATGAGCACGCAGGAACTGGATCTTTTCGTCATCGGAGGCGGCATCAATGGCGCGGGCTTCGCGCGCGACGCGGCGGGCCGTGGCCTGAAGGTGGCGCTGTGCGAGAAGGACGACCTCGCCGAGGGCACGTCGTCGCGCTCGGGCAAACTGGTGCATGGCGGGCTGCGCTATCTCGAATATTACGAGTTCCGGCTCGTGCGCGAGGCGCTGATCGAACGCGAGGTGCTGATGAATGCCGCGCCGCATATCATCTGGCCGCTGCGCTTCGTGCTGCCGCATTCGCCGCAGGATCGCCCGGCCTGGCTGGTGCGGTTGGGACTGTTCCTCTACGACCATCTCGGCGGGCGCAAGAAACTGCCGGGGACGCGCACGCTCGATCTGCTTCGCGATCCCGAGGGGGCGCCGCTCCTCGACAAGTACACACGCGGCTTCGAATATTCCGATTGCTGGGTCGACGATGCCCGTCTCGTGACGCTCAATGCGCTCGATGCGGCGCAGCGCGGGGCCATCGTGATGACCCGCTCGCCCGCGATCAGCGCGCGGCGCGAGGACGGCAAATGGCGGGTGGTGACGCAGAACAACCTGACCGGAGAAAAGCGCGAATTCCTCGCCAAATGCCTGGTGAATGCCGCCGGGCCCTGGGTGACCGACGTGCTGACCCGGGTTGCAGGCGCCAATTCGACGCGCAACGTCCGGCTGGTCAAAGGCAGCCATATCATCGTGCCGAAATTCTGGGAGGGGCCGCATAGCTACCTCGTGCAGAATACCGACAAGCGGGTGATCTTCATAAACGCTTACGAGGGCGACAAGGCGCTGATCGGGACGACAGATATCGCCTATGAAGGCCGGGCCGAGGATGTCTCGATCGATGACGGCGAGATCACCTATCTGCTCGACTGCGTGAATCGCTACTTCAAGGAGAAGCTGCGGCGCGGGGATATCCTCGAGACCTTCTCGGGGGTGCGGCCGCTCTTCGACGACGGCAAGGGCAACCCGTCCGCGGTGACCCGCGACTATGTCTTCGATCTCGACGAGACCGGGGGCGCGCCGCTGCTGAACATCTTCGGCGGCAAGATCACCACCTTCCGCGAGCTGGCCGAACGGGGCATGCGCGAAATTCGCCATGTCTTCCCGAAGATGGGCGGCGACTGGACCGAAGAGGCGGCGCTGCCGGGCGGCGATATGCCGGGGGCCGATTTCGATGCGTTCCGCGAGGCGCTGAAGGAAGAATATCCGTGGATGTCCCGGGGCTTGCGCGAATATTACGGGCGCCGCTACGGCACGCTCACACATCGGATCGTGGGAACGGCCAACGGCCCCGAGGGTCTGGGGCGTCATTTCGGCGGGCATCTCTACGAGGCCGAGGTGACGTGGCTGGTCGAGAACGAATGGGCGGCCACGGCCGAAGATATTATCTGGCGACGCACCAAGCATCGGCTGAGCATGTCCGGCGCCGAGATCGCAGCCTTCACCGAATGGTTCGACACGGCGCATGCGGTGGCAGCCTGATGGGACTGACGCTGTCTTTGAACACCAATCCGCTGGTGAACCGCTTCGCCGATCCGGATGATCTGATCGATTGCGTCGCCCGCGATCTGAGGGTCCGCGATCTGCAGTTGACGCATGAGTTCATCAACCCGTCCTGGCCTGCGCCGGTGACCCGGCGCCTGACCCGGCAGATGAGCGCGGCGCTGTCTCGGACCGGGGTGCGGGTGACCTCGGGGATGACGGGGCCTTACGGGCGGCTGAACCATTTCGGCCATCCCGACCGCGACGTGCGGCGCTACTATGTCGACTGGTTCAAGACTTTCGCGGACATCACCGCCGATCTCGGCGGCACGTCGGTGGGCACGCAATTCGCCATTCTGACCTATCGCGAGCAGGACGATCCGGCCAAGCGCGAAGAGATGATCAGGATCGCTATCGACTGCTGGGCCGAGGTGGCCGAGCACGGCAAGGCCGCCGGGCTGGACTATGTCTTCTGGGAGCCGATGAGCGTGGCGCGCGAATTCGGCGAGACGATCTCCGAGTGCATGGCGCTGCAGGACCGTTTGACCGCGGCGAATATGGCGATTCCAATGTGGATGATGGCCGATATCGATCATGGCGACGTGACCTCAGAAAAGCCGGACGATTTCGACCCCTATGCCTGGGCGCGGGCGGTGCCGAAGGTCTCTCCGATCATCCACATCAAGCAGAGCCTGATGGACAAGGGCGGCCATCGCCCCTTCACGGCAGAGTTCAACGCGCGCGGCCGTATCCAGCCCGAGCCGTTGCTCAAGGCCTTTGCCGAGGGTGGTGCTGCGGACAATGAGATCTGCCTCGAGCTGTCCTTCAAGGAACGCGAGCCGAACGACCGCGCGGTGATCCCGCAGATCGCCGAGAGCGTGGCATTCTGGGCGCCGCATATCGACACCGGCGCCTCCGACCTCAAGGTCTGAGGTCCGGGCAACATGGCAGGGCTTCCCAGAGTCTCGCCCGCAGCTTATCAATAACGTCGCGCAACGATCTTGCGCGGCCCGATCCGAAGGACAGCATGAACGACACTGATGAAACACTCGCCATCCGCGCGGCGTGGATGCACTACGTGGGCGGGCTCACTCAGGCCAAAGTGGCCAAGCGGCTCGGTCTGACATCGGTCAAGGCGCACCGGTTGATCGCCAAGGCGGTTGCCGAGGGCCGGGTGAAAGTGTCGATCGAGGGCGATATCGTCGAATGCGTCGAGCTGGAGACGCGGCTGTTCGAGACCTACGATCTCAAACTTTGCGAAGTCGCACCGGATATCGGCGAAGAGGGGCTACCCCTGCGCGCATTGGCGCTGGCAGGCGCGGCCTATCTCAAGCGTCAGTTCGAAGCGGGCGAGCACTCGATTATTGGGCTGGGGCATGGCCGCACCTTGGCCGAAGTGACCCGGCAACTGCCGCGCACCGATGCCAAGGGTCTGCATTTCGTGTCCCTGCTGGGCGGGCTGACCCGCAACTTCGCGGCCAACCCGCATGACGTGATGCATCGCATCGCCGAAAAGACCGGCGCACGCGCCTATGTCATGCCGGTGCCGTTTTTCGCCAATACGGTCGAGGACCGCGAGGTGCTACTCTCGCAACGCGGCGTCGACGAGGTCTTCCGCATGGCGCAGTCCGCGACGCTCAAGATCGTCGGTATCGGCACCGCCACGGCGGATGCGCAGTTGGTCTCGTCGGGGATGATCGAACCGGGTGAGATCGAGGCGATTGCAGCGGCGGGCGCGCAGGGCGAGATGCTTGGCGATTTCTTCGATGCCTCCGGGAATGTCGTAGAAACCACGCTTTCCGCCCGAACGCTCGCGGTGGGCTACGATCCCGAGCGCGAAGAGGATATCGTCGCGATCGCGGGCGGGCCGGACAAGGTCGAGGCGATCCGGGCAGTTCTGCGCTCTGGCAGGGTGGCCGGGCTGATCACCGACGAACGGACTGCGCGCGCATTACTGAGCTGACCGCACGCAAAGGACGACCCTGATGAAAAGAGACGACCGGAGGCAGAGCATCCTCGACGCACTGGTGCGCGATGGTGCTGTGCAGCTCGACGAGTTGGCCGAACGGTTCGGCGTCTCCAAAATGACGATCCACCGGGACCTCGACGATCTCGAAACGGAAGGGCTGCTGCGCAAAATCCGGGGCGGTGCCACGATCGAGCCCGGCTCGCAATTCGAAAGCGACTTCCGGTTCCGCCAGTTGCAGGGCCACGACCTCAAGGAGCGGATGGCTCGCGCCGCGCTCGAATGGGTGGAGCCGGGGATGACCGTGATGGTGAACGATGGCTCGACCGCCTCGGTGTTGGGAAGCCTTTTGCCAGAGAAACGCCCGCTGACGGTGATCACCAACAACGATGCGGTGATGGAGGCGCTGAAAGCCGAGCCCGGAATGACCGTCATCGCTCTCGGTGGACGCTACTCGGCGAAGTACAACGCATGGATCGGTCGGGTCACGGAAGGCGCGCTCGCGACGCTGCGCGCCGATTTAGCCTTCATCTCGACGCCGGCGGCGGGGGACGGGCGCGCCTATCACATGGACGACGATATCACCCGCGCGAAACGGGGCATGATGGACGCCGCCGCGCAGTCGGTGCTCCTGATCAACCATCTGCGATTCGATCGGACGGCGCTGCATGTTCTGGCAGACTTCTCGGAATTCGCAGCGGTCATCACCGATGCCGATCCGTCTGAGGCAGCCCGCGCGCAGATCGAGGCCACGGGGGCCGTGCTTCAGGTGGCGAAAAGCGGGTAGGGCGCCTCGGTTTCCGCCCTTTGTCACGACGGCGGGCTCATTGCGCCATCGGGGAGGTGCAGTGAATTAAAGCGGCGCTTCACAGGGTTTGCATCTGCCATTAAAGATTGTGGAAAGACTTGCCACGATGCCGGGCAGCGCCTGTGACGGCTTTCGCCACAGGACTTGCGCGCAATCCCATCCGGCACGGTCGTATTTCCAAGGCACAGGACATGCTCAAAGACATCAATCTCAACGCGATGAACCACTTCGAGGCCGTCGCCCGGCTGGGCGGTATCTCGAAGGCAGCCGAGGAGCTCGGCGTGTCGCCCTCTGCCGTCAGTCAGCAGATCCGCCAGTTCGAGCAGCAGATGGGTGTTCGCCTGTTCAAACGGGAGAAGCGGCGATTGTCGCTGACGCTGGATGGCGAGCGGCTGTTCCAGACGACGACGCAGGCGTTCCGAATGATGCGCGACGTCCGCTCCGCGATCCAGCGCCAGCGCGAGACGCGCCATTTCATCCTGCGGGTGTCGCCCTCTTTTGCGGTACGCTGGCTGTCTCCGCGGCTCAAGTCGTTTCTCGAACTGGCGCCGAATTGGGATATGCGGATCGATGCCGCGCCCGACTTCTCCGACTTCGAGACGGAGGTGGTCGATCTGGACCTGCGCTACGGCGAAGGCGGCTGGACGGGCCTGAACGAGGAACCGGTGGTCCATGACCTCGTGCTGCCGATGTGCTCGCCGGGCTATCTGGAGGAGTTACGCGAGCTCTCCGGCGACCCGATCGGGCAGTTGCGGCAGGCGCGACTGATCGACTCTGTGAAAACGCATTACCGCTGGGATTTCTGGCTGGCGCGGCACGGCATCATGGGAGAGCGGATGATCTACCCGATGCGATTTGATCGCTCTTCGATGGCGATTCAGCTGGCGACTGACGGGGCAGGGGTCGTTCTGGAAAGCACGACGCTCGCTCTCAACGAGCTGGAGCGCGGCGCTCTTGTCCCGCTCTCGACCGCCTTCGAAGCGATCCGCTTTCCCGCCTACTGGCTCGTCTCTCCGGCGCGCCATACCAGTCGCCGGATCGTGCGGATCTTCTCGGACTGGATGCGGGAGGAAGGCGCCGCCCATGATGCGCGCGCTGCGGCGCTGATCACCAGCTTTGGCTGCCGCATCCGCGAGCAGCGTGGCCGACAGCTCCCCGGCGAGGAATACCTGACCGAATGAGACGCGCGCGCCCGGTCACCAAGGCGCGCGCAACAGGCAGAAATACAGATACTGCAATCGGGTCAGTAGATCGTCAGTGCCGGCACGTAGGAGATCAGCGCCAGCACGAGGATCGCCACGAGGTAGAAGGGCGCCAGCGAGCGCACTACCTCCATCACGCCGACCCGTGCGATCGCGGCGGAGATGAACAGCGTGGTTCCGACCGGTGGCGTGTAAAGACCGATCGACAGGTTCACGACCATCATCAGGCCAAGCTGCACCGGATCGAGACCGATCGTATGCCCGATCGTCACGAAAAGCGGCCCGAGCAGCAATACCGCCGCCGGTAGATCGAGGAACGCGCCCACGATCAACATCACCACGTTCAGCGCGAGGATCACCAGCCAGCGCTCCTGAATGGTCGCAGCCACCCATGCGGCGAGCTCTTGCGGCACGCGCTCTGCGGTCAGCAGCCACTGGATCGTGGAGGACGCCATGATGATGAACATGACCGCGCCGGTCATCATCGCCGTGTCGACCACCGCCTCCCACAGGGATTTGGGATTGAGGTCACGATAGATGACACCGCTGACCAAAAGGGCATAGGCGACGGCCATCACGCTGACCTCGGTGGGGGTCGCCACGCCGAAGCGCAGGGTGCCGATCACGAAGACGGGCATGAGCAGGGCCGGGATCGCGCTGAAGATCTGGCTGCGGAAAGCGGCGAAGCCTCCTTCCAGCGGCGAGCGCGGCAGATTGCGGCGGCGCGCCACGATTGCGACGGCGATGAACATGCCCACGCCCAGCATCACCCCGGGCAGGATGCCCGCGACGAAGAGGTTGATGATCGAGGTTCCCGAGACCAGCCCATACAGAATGAGCGGGATCGACGGCGGGATCAGGACCGAGACGGTCGAGGAGGCAGAGTTGATCGCCCCCGAGAAACCGCCCGGATAGCCTTCGGCTTTCTGCACCGGGATAAGCGCGTTGCCCATCGCGGTCGCATCGGCTACGGCCGAACCGGAGACCCCTCCGAACATCACCGATCCAAGGATCGAGACCTGTCCCAGACCGCCCTTGAAGTTCCCCACGACGAGGCGGGCGATATTCACCAGATAGGTGCCGAACCGCCCCGCCATCATCAGGTTGCCGGCAAGGATGAAGAACGGCACCGCGAGCATCGGAAAGCTTTGGGTGGGCGTGTAGAGACGCTGCACGATCACCGCCAGCGGTTTGTGATCGAGCCACAGCGCGGCGGCGACGCCGCCCAGCATCGCATGTGCCACCGGCACGGCAAGCGCGAGCAGCACGAAGAAGACGAAGATCATGACACCGGCCATTGCGGGTCTCCTCAGCTCAGGCTTGCATGGGCGGGATCGTCATCCATCACGGACTTGCCCCCCAGCAGCAACACGATGTCGAGCGCGGCGATGATGGCCATCGCTCCGAATGAATAGACCATGCTGGAATAGCCCCAGATCGCCTTGACCCCGAGGGTCGACAGCGTCTGGAAGGTCGAGGCGCGCAGGATCGGCTGGCTGGACCAGAGGACCGAAATCGAGATCACAATGATCGCGGCTTCGACAAACAGCATGAATGCGCGCCGAACCCTGGCTCCGCCCAGCTCCGGCAACAAAGTGATCGCGATGTTGCGCGAACGCGCTGTGGCGATGACGATGCCACCCGCGACGAGCCACGGCAGCAAGATCGCGTGAATTTCATAGGCCCACGGGATGCCCTTGCCGGCCCCGTAACGCAGGATCACATTGGTCAGAAGTGCCACGAACAGCACCGAAAGCGTGCCTGCGGCGATGAGCTTTCCCGACCATTCCAGCAGGTCGATGACGCCCTGCGCGAGGCGCAGGAAGGGGCGCGCACGCCCCTCCCCTTCAGCTGATCCCGCTGCGTCGCTGCGGTCGGTCCCTTTCATTTCAGACCCGCCGCCTCTTTGAGCTTGGCGACCGTATCGGGATAGTCCTTGGCGTATTTGTCATAAACCGACTTGGTTGCCTCGATATAGGCCGCGCGGTCCGCCTCGGCGAACTTGGCGCCGTCCTTCTTCATCTTCGGCATCAGCTCCTTGTCGGCCTTGAGCGACATGTCGCGCTCCATCTTGCCCGCTTCCGAGGTCGCCTTGAGCGCGCAATCCTGCGTCGCCTGATCGAGCCCTTGCCACCAGGACAGGCTCGCCACGACCGGGGTGCTTTCGTACTTATGCCCGGTCATGGTGATATAGGGGGTGATCTCCTGCAGGTTGGCCGAGTTAATGTTGGTCAGCGGGTTTTCCTGACCGTCGAACACGCCCGACTGCAGCGCCGAGGGCAATTCAGACCACGCCAGCGGCGCGGGCGATGCGCCAAGTGCGTCGAAGATGTCGATCGTCATCTGGTCCGGCGGGGTGCGGATCTTCAGTCCCTTCAGGTCGGCCGGCTCTTTGACGAACTTGTTGACGGTGGTGATGTTGCGAATGCCGTTATCCCAGAAGCCCAGAATCTTGAGCCCGGCTTTCTGCGCATCCGCATCCAGCGAGTCGCCCACCGGCCCGTCGAGCACCTTCCACGCGGTCGGCAGATCCTTGAACAGGAAGGGCAGGCCCAGCAGGCCGATCTGCGGCACGATCTGCGCCATCGGACCCTGGCTATTCGCCGTGACCTGGATCACGCCCGCCGCGGTCGAGGTCAGCATTTCGGAATCGTCGCCCATGGTGGCCGAGGCCGCGACGTTCACCGTGTCCTTGCCGTTGGTGCATTGGGTGAAGATGTCGGCCCATTTTTCCGCCGCGATGTAGCGCGGGTTTCCGGGGTTCGCACCGTGCGCGAAGATCACCTCGTCAGCCTGCGCCTCCGAGGCCCCTGCAAGGGCCGTCGCGCCGAGAAGTGCGATGGTCAACATAGATTTCATTGGTCTCTCTCCCGATTGGTTCGGACGGCCTCCTCGCCGCCCTGCCGGATTTGGTCCCGGCTTCATCCGGCCCACCTCAATGCGGGCCGGACATTAGTTGCCTTGCGGTCAGGCACAACCGCGAACAGGCGTTTTCCTTCGACTTAGTGAATCAGCGAGCCGCCATTCACGTCGACTTCGGTTCCGGTGCAGTAGGCCGAAAGGTCAGAGGCGAGGAACAGCGCGCAGCCCGCGACATCCTCTGCCGTGCCAGCGCGTCCCATGGGGATCCCTGCGAGCACCAGCGTGCGCATCTCTTCAGTCAGCTTGCCTGCGGTGATGTCGGTGGCAATGAACCCCGGGCAGAGCGCGTTCACGCGCACCCCGTCGGGGGCCAGTTCGCGCGCCGCGGCCTTGGTCAGCCCCAGCACGCCCGCCTTCGCGGCCGAATAGTGCGGGCCACCGAAGATGCCACCGCCGCGCTGCGCGGAAACCGAGGACAGGTTCACGATCGAACCGGTCTTGCGTTCGCGGAAATGCGGCGTCAGCGCCTGCGTCATGTACAGCGTGCCACGCAGGCTTACATCGGTCACCGCGTCGTAATTCTCCGGCATGATGTCCATGAGCTTGAGCGGCTGGGTGATGCCCGCGTTGTTCACGAGGATGTCCACCGCGCCCCATTTCTCGATCAGAGTATCAGCCGCCGTCTGGCAGGCATCCTTGTCGATCACGTTGCACGCGAGACCGACATGCCCCTCGCCGGGCAGATCGGCGGCGGCGGCGGCCGCCAGCGCCTCGTCGAGATCGAGGATCGCGACGGTCGCGCCGTGCTCTGCGAACAGGCGCGCCGTTGCCTTGCCAAGTCCACGGGGGCTCGCCGCCCCGGTGATGATGGCGTATTTTCCGTCAAGAAGTCCCATTGTCGTCCTTTCCAAGTGTCGGGCCGGTCACAGCCAGCCGCGGATCTGTTGGGCGACCTTCGCGGTGCTCAGGCCATAGAGGTCATGAAGCGTGGGCAACGCGCCCGCTTCGAGAAATTCGTCGGGCAGTGCGATCTGGCGGAAAGCCGGCGTCACCCCTGCGCGCAGGAGCGAGCGGGCAACCGCTTCGCCCAGGCCGCCGACTTCGGAGTGGTTCTCGGCGGTGACGAGAAGTCGGCCCTTGCCTGCCTCGGCGAGGATGGTCTCGGTATCGAGTGGCTTGATCGTCGGGCAGTGCAGGACGGCGACGTCGATGCCGTCCTTGGCCAGCAACTCCGCCGCGTCGAGTGCGCGCATGGTCATGATCCCCGAGGAGACCACCAGAACGTCGCGCCCCTCGCGGATCATTTGCGCGCGGCCCAGCTCGAACTGGTAGCTGGGCCGATAGCGGGTAATCACCTCAGGAACCTTGCCCCGCAGAAGCCGGGCATAGACCGGCCCATCATGGGCGATCATCGCAGGCACCATCTGCGTTACGTCAGTCGCGTCACAGGGATCGAGAATTGTCAGGTTCGGCAGCCCGCGGAAGATCGCGAGATCCTCCGTCGCCTGATGGCTGGGCCCGTAACCCGTGGTCAGGCCCGGCAGACCGCAGACGATCTTGACCGGCAGGTTCTCCTCCGCGATCGCCATGCAGATGAAGTCATAGGCCCGGCGCGAGGCGAAGACCGAATAGGTCGTCGCGAAGGGAATGAACCCCTCATGCGCCATCCCGGCAGCCGCGGACATCAACAACTGCTCGGCCATGCCCATCTGGTAAAAACGGTCGGGATAGGCCTGCGCGAAGACATGCAGATCGGTATATTTCGCCAGATCCGCAGTCAGCCCCACGATGCGGGCGTCATCCTTCGCGGCCTCGACCAGCGCATGCCCGAAGGGGGCGGCAACAGTGTCGTAGCCCTCGGCGGCCAGCGAAGCGATCATCGCGCTTGTCGCGACCTTCGTTTCGGGTACGCGGCGGGGTTCGTATTTGCGGGCGCGGGCTGCGGCGGTCATGCGGGCACCTCTTCGTCGAGAATATCCAGAGCGCGCGTCCACTCATCGGGCTCGACGCGAACGAAATGGGTGATCTCGCGCTCTTCCAGGAAGGGCACGCCCTTGCACATCTTGGTATTGCAGATGATCACGCGGGGCTTTGCGTCGGGGCAGTTGCGGGCTCCGTCAAAGGCTGCGACCAGCGCATCGAGGTCGTTGCCGTCGACTTCCTGCGCGTGCCAGCCAAAGGCCTCCCATTTCGGTGCCTCGGCCCCGACGGCGAGCGCATCGCGGGTCGGACCGTCAGCCTGCTGGTTGTTGAAATCCACAATGCAGATCAGGTTGCTCAGGCGGTGCTGGGTGGCCGACATCACAGCCTCCCAGGTCGAGCCCTCGCCCAGTTCGCCATCGGACATCAGGTTGTAGACGAACTGATCGCCCCCCTTCGCCTTCAGCCCGAGGGCCATGCCGACCGCGATGCCCAGCCCATGCCCGAGGCTTCCGCCGGTGATCTCCATCCCCGGCGTGTAAGAGGCCATGCCCGACATCGGCATCCGCGAGTCGTCCATCCCGTAGGTGCCGATCTCGTCTTCGGGCAGGACGCCCGCCTCGATCAGCGCGGCATAAAGCGCGATCGCATAGTGGCCGATCGACAGCAGGAAACGGTCACGCCCTTCCCATTCGGGATCGTCAGCGCGCAGGTTCAATGCGTGGAAATAAGAGGTCGCCAGAACGTCAGCCACACCAAGCGCCTGACCGACATAGCCCTGACCCTGGACTTCGCCCATCTGTAGAGCTTTGCGACGGATGCCCCAGGCGCGGCGCGCCAACGAGACGTTCGACCGCAAATTTGCGGTAAGTTCTGACATGGTTCCTCCTCTGCGGCGATCCTCCATCGGCCGCGTCTTGGGACGAACACTGCCGCGGGAAGCCCGCCAAAAAAAGAAAGAAAACTTAAACGCGTTGTTAGTATTTCTTCACAACTTCTGGGCCGGTTTTGATGTCCGAGCGGTGATTTCCCCGCTACTCCTGTTGGGGAAGCTCTGCGCGCCACACTGAGGAGGTCGTGTGCGGAGCATGACTACGGGAGGACATCATGAAACTGGGTTTGGGCAGTTACGCCTATCGGTGGTCCATCGGGATCAAGGATCAGATCCCCTCTAAGCCTTTGACGGCATTCGACCTTCTGGATCGCGCGGAAGCGCTCGGACTTGAGGTCGTGCAATATGCGGACAACATGCCGCTGGATCGTTACACTGCGGACGATCATCACAAGCTCTATGAAATTGCCCAACAAAAGGGCCTGCAACTCGAGCTTGGGACGCAATGTTTCGATGCCGATGAAGTCGACCGCTATATCGAAATCGGCAAGCGCCTTCATACGAAGATCATGCGTGTCGCCCTCGATGCCGAGGACAGCCATATGCCGGTGCCCGAGCTGGCCGAGCAGTTGCGCCCGCGGGTCGATCGTGCGCGCGCCGCGGGCATGAAAATCGCGATCGAGAACCACTTCAACTACCCCAGCCCGCGAATGGTTGATCTGCTGGAGGCGGTCGGTGACGATCACCTCGGGGTCTGTCTCGACGTGGCGAATTCGATCTGCGCGAACGAGTGGCCGGAAGAGACGATCAGCCTCTTGGCCCCCTGGACGATTAACCTGCACCTGAAGGATTACGAGATCACGCCCGATCCCTACGGTGTGGGCTTCCGCATTCATGGCGTGCCCTTGGGCACCGGCCGCGCGCCGATCACGTGGACTCTCGACCAGCTGGCGCATTGCCCTGCCGACATGAGCGTGATCCTCGAACATTGGCTTATGCTGGAGAGCGATGGCCTCGAGGAGGCGATCGCCAAGGAGCAGCCGTGGATCGAACAAACCACCGCAGCCGCAAAAACTTTTACAAAGGGCCGCTGAGATGACTGACGATATTCGCACCAAGAAACTGATGAACGCGCCCGAGGACATCATACCCGAGGCGATCGAGGGGATGCTCTCCGCCCATCCCGACCTGCTGACCGTCGAGGGCGCCACCCGCCGCGCGATCGTAGCCAAGGACGGCCCGCGCGACGGCAAGGTGGGCATCATCATCGGCGGCGGCTCGGGGCACGAACCGGCCTTCGCGGGCTATGTCGGGCGCGGCTTGGCGGACGCGGCGGCGGTCGGCAACGTCTTTGCCTCGCCTTCACCCGAGCATATCCTCGATGCCGCGCGCGCGGTCGAGGGGGGCGCGGGAGTGATGTTCCTTTATGGGAATTACACTGGCGACGTGATGAATTTCGACATGGCAGCCGAGGAATGCGAAGCGATGGGGATTCCCGCCCGCTCGGTTCAGGTCACCGATGACGTGGCCTCTGCGCCCAAGGGCCGGGAGAAAGAAAGACGCGGTATCGCCGGGGATTTCTTCGTTTTCAAGATTGCTGGCGCTGCGGCCGAGGCCGGTCGCGACCTCGAAGGCTGCTATGCCGCAGCACAGCATGCCAATGACAATTGCCGCTCGATGGGCGTCGCGCTGAGCGCATGCTCCTTGCCCCAGACCGGCAAGCCGAATTTCGAGCTCGGCCCGGAGGAGATGGAAATCGGTATGGGCATCCATGGCGAACCGGGCATGCGCCGTGGTAACCTCGAAAGCGCCGACGCGGTCAGCGACGAGCTGATGGACGCCATCCTGACCGACATGGAATTGGGCCAGGGTGACGAGGTCGCGGTGCTGGTCAACGGTCTGGGCGCGACCGGGCAGCTGGAGCTTTACATCCTACACCGCCGGATCGCGCGGATTCTTGGCGAGCGCGGCGTGAAGATCCACCACAGCTGGGTCGGGGAATACTGCACTTCTCTGGAAATGGCGGGAGCCTCGGTCACGCTGCTCAAGCTGGACGCCGACCTCAAGACGCTGCTCGACATGCCGTGCCGCACGCCTGCGCTCACGGTCGCGGGAAGCCTTGCGCCGGCTGGAAAGCGCACCCGCCGCACCCATGCCCCCGCCTCCGGCAAGAGCGGGGTAGAGCGCTCCGCCCTCGCCACCGGCGGCCCGGTCACGCCCGAGCATTTTCGCCAGATGATGCTGGCGATTGCAGACGCGATCCACGCGAACCGCGACTGGCTGTCAGAGCTCGACGGGGTCATCGGGGATGGCGATCACGGCGTGACGATGGACATCGGTTGGACCGCGGTGCGCAAGGCCTTGAGCGATCCCGCAGATGAAACCGTTACCGAGACCTGCTCGCGCATGGCGAAGGCGTTTCTGGACGCGGTCGGAGCTTCGTCGGGCCCGCTCTATGCGAGCGCCTTCCGCAAGGCGGGTGAGGCGGTGTCCGATCGGCTCAATCTCGATGCCGGCGCGATGGTCGCGTGGATCGAGGGGATGTGCGCGGGCATTCAGTCCCGCGGCGGCGCACAGGTCGGCGACAAGACGATGATCGACGCATGGGTGCCCGCGATGGCGAAAGCGCGCGAGACGCTGCATTCCGGCGGCGACGTGATCGCCTGCCTCGAAGCCGCATGCGCCGGCGCGAAAAGCGGGCGTGATTACACCGCTGAAATCGAAAGCCGCCGCGGCCGCTCGGCAAAGCTTGGGCAGCGCTCCGTCGGACATATGGACCCCGGCGCGGCCTCGGCCCATGTCATGCTGGTGGCGATGACCGACGTTCTGCGCGACTGATCAGGTCCGGGGCGCCCTTCGGCGCCCTGACATTCGTCGTAACCGGTGGCGCGGAGAGCTCTTTTCTCATGATGGAGCATCCGCCCCCTGCATATTTTGCCGCGTGCGCGGTCGCCCTCGCCCTTCCGGAGATGTCGAACTTTTCGTTACCGAAAGCATGAGTTACGCAGTCGTTCGGAAGGTGGATATCCTTATGTTGCGGCGGATCAGGCCAAAGCGATGCGGAATCTTGAAAGTTGCGAGACCACGCGCGTGGATGACATATGCCACCCGCCTCACTCCTGATCTGATCCCCGGAGACTGGACCGTCTCCCTATTCTCACGGCAATGCTGAGATCTTATCGGGAGCTCGACCTTAGAGCAGGGTCCGCCCATTTACGCATGCTTCCCGCCCTTCCTGCTTGGGCGCAGTGAACGGCCCAAAGCGGACATTCAAGCCAGAGGTCCCGCGCCGCAGCGCGATTTCACCGAAGCGGTCGTTCGTGCATCGCGCAGCGTTTCATCAGACTGAAGGACCGGTGTGCGGGACAAAGCTTTTATTCGACGTCAGTGACCTGCCCCCCGCGGGATCCCTCAACGTAGTGTAGAGTCTGCGCCAACTCTGAAGGAGCAGACGAATGCGAAAAAGCCGTTTCACCGAGGCGCAGATTATTGGGATGATCAAGGAGCAGGAGGCAGGCATGCCGACAGCTGATGTGTGCCGCAGGCATGGCCTCAGCCCGGCGACCTTTTACAAGTTCAAGGCCAAGTATGGTGGCATGGAGCTCTCCGAGGCAGCCAGGCTGAAGGCGCTCGAAGACGAAAACGCCAAGCTCAAACGTCTGTTGGCCGACACCATGCTCGACAACGTGGTTCTGAAGGATCTGCTGGGAAAGAACTGACGACATTGACCAGGCGGCGAGAGGCGGCGCTCAGGGCGATGCGGGATCATGACATCTCGCAGCGTCGGGCCTGCCAGCTTGTCGGTGTCGACCCCAAGACGGTCCGGCGCACACGCCCGCCGGACTGCCCCGAGATCCGCGAGGAGATGAAGGAGATCGCCGGGAAGCGGCGCCGGTTTGGCTATCGCCGGATCGGCATCCTGCTTGAGCGCAAGGGCATGACCATGAACCACAAGAAGCTGTATCGGCTCTATCGCGAGGAAGGGCTATCGGTGAAGCGACGGCGTGGACGCAAGCGGGCTCGCGGGTCACGCACGCCGATGCCTGCGGCGGCGCATCCCAATGCGCGCTGGTCGCTCGACTTCCTGGCGGACAGCTTCGGCGCCTCGCGCAAGTTCCGTATTTTGGCCGTGATCGACGATTGTTGCAGAGAGAACCTGTGCCTGGTCGCCGATACCAGTATATCGGGCAAGCGTGTTGCCCGTGAACTCGATGCGCTGGTGCGGATCTACGGAAAGCCTGCTTGCATTGTCAGCGACAACGGGACGGAGTTCACCAGCCGGGCCATCCTGAGATGGGCCGACCAGAACGCCATTCCCTGGCACTACATCGACCCCGGCAAGCCGCAGCAGAACGCGTTCATCGAGTCCTTCAACGGAAGCCTGCGCGACGAATTATTAAACGAGGAGATCTTCGACACACTGGACGATGCCCGGCGCAAGTTGGCGCTCTGGCGCTACGACTACAACGCCGTCAGACCGCACTCGTCTCTGGGAAACCAGACGCCGCTCGAAGCGCGCCGGACGCTTGAGCAATTTGAGGGCTCCGCGCCCGGCGCGCTTGCCCACAACAACCGATCCGACTACCAATCTCAAACCTGCAGACTCTCGTTATGAACGAGGGCCCCAAGGGGGGCAGGTCACCGGACAAAGTCAATGCCTACGCATCGTATCTATCCGGCGTAAGCGAGCCCCCGATGTCAGCGAGGTATGCCACGCGGCAACTCGTCGGGCCTGCAGCTTATGGTGTGGGGAGGCCCATCCGCAGTGCTACGTGCGTATCGCCAGTTCGCGCCGATTGAGTGAGGTAGCGGCAATGATGGGATGGGCGAACTGCGCCGGCACCCAGATCGGCAAGAGGTCGTGATTGCGAGCGCCTGCCAGGATGTGACAGCCGCCGAGAGCGGAAAAACGTACGCGACACGGTCAGAAAATCAAAAAATTTCCGAGCAGCGAATCCCAACTACTTTTCCGTAGCGCAAACTTATGCGCAAATCACGCAAACCTTTGAGTAGAATGCAAAGCTTTGCGCAAACCTACAACCCATCAGAAATCGAGGTTCTCCACCGCCAGGGCGTTCTGTTGGATGAACTCGCGGCGGGGTTCCACGACGTCGCCCATCAGCTTCGAGAAGATGTCCTCGGCCTCGGCCACGTCCTCGACTCGCACCTGAAGCAGGGTCCGCGCGGAGGGGTCGAGTGTGGTTTCCCACAGCTGCTCGGGGTTCATTTCGCCCAAACCCTTGTAGCGCTGCAGGCTCAGGCCCTTTTCACCCTCGTTCAAGATCGCGTCGAGCAGTTCGAGCGGGCCGTGGATCAGGATTTCGCGCTCTTTGCGCACCAGCTTCGCCGGGCGGTCGTAGACCTCTTGCAGCTGCTCGGTCTGGCTGCCGAGACGGCGCGCTTCGCCCGAGCGCAGCACGGCACCGTCGAGCGTGCGGACCTCTTCCACGCCGCGCAGAACGCGGGCGAGGCGGATGCCGTGATCCTGCGTCGGACGGCCCTGCCAGCCGCGCTCGTATTCCAAAGCGACGAGGTCGAGGCGCTCGGCCACCGAGTTCGCGACGCCCTGCGCGTCTCCGTCGATCTTGCCCGGCACCATAGCGCCCGCGATCGCGGCCTGTTCGAGGATGTGATGCGGGTAATGGGTCGGGAAGGTTGCGAGGATCCGCTTGATCAGGCGGGCCTCTTCCACGACGCGCTTGAGATCCTGACCGCTGATCTCCTCGCCGGTGTTGAGCCGCAGAATCGCCCCTTCGACGCCCATATCGATCAGGTAATCCTCCAGCGCGGTCTGATCCTTTAGGTAGACCTCGGATTTGCCGCGCGCGACTTTGTAAAGCGGCGGCTGCGCGATGTAGAGGTAGCCGTGCTCGATGATCTCGGGCATCTGGCGAAAGAAGAAGGTCAGCAGAAGCGTTCGGATGTGCGCACCATCGACATCCGCATCCGTCATGATGACGATCTTGTGGTAGCGCAGCTTGTCGATGTTGAATTCGTCACGACCGATTCCGGTGCCGAGCGCGGTGATCAGCGTGCCGATCTGATCCGAGCTGAGCATCCGGTCGAAGCGCGCGCGCTCGACGTTGAGAATCTTACCGCGCAGCGGCAGCACCGCCTGGTTCTTGCGCTCGCGGCCCTGCTTGGCTGAACCGCCCGCGGAGTCACCCTCGACGAGGAAGACTTCGGAGAGCGACGGATCCTTCTCCTGACAGTCGGCGAGCTTGCCGGGCAGGGAGGCCACATCCATCACCGTCTTGCGGCGCGTGAGTTCGCGTGCCTTGCGAGCAGCTTCCCGGGCCAACGCAGCCTCGATAATCTTGCCGACGATCTGCTTGGCCTCGTTCGGGTTTTCCTCGAACCATTCGGCGAGCTTCTCGTTCACGAGGTTCTCGACCGCCGGACGGACCTCGGAGGAGACCAGCTTGTCCTTGGTCTGGCTGGAGAATTTAGGATCGGGCACTTTCACCGATAGCACGCAGGTCAGACCTTCGCGCGCGTCGTCGCCGGTGAAGTCGACCTTCTCGCGCTTGGCGATGCCGCTTTCCTGCGCGTATTTCGTGATCGTGCGGGTCAGCGCCCCGCGCAGGCCCGCCATATGGGTGCCGCCGTCACGCTGCGGAATGTTGTTGGTGAAGGGCAGAACGGTTTCGTGGTAGCTGTCGTTCCACCACATCGCGCATTCGACGCCGATGCCGCGCACCTCGCCGACCATGTAGATCGGGTCCTCCATCACGGCGTTTTTCGAGCGATCCAGATATTTCACAAATTCCCGAACGCCGCCTTCATAGTGCAGCTCGGTCTTGAGCGGCTCCGCGGGGCGCTCGTCTTCGATGATGATACGGACGCCGGAGTTCAGGAAGGCCAGTTCGCGCAGACGCTTTTCCAGCGTGGCGAAGACGAATTCACGGTTCGAGAAGGTGCCCTCGGGATCGTCTTCCTTGCTCGACGCGAGGAAGCGCACCTCGGTGCCGCTCTCGTTCGGTGCCTCGCCCACGACATGCACATGCTCGACGCATTCGCCATGCTCGAAGCGCGCCTTGTGGATCTTGCCGTCGCGCCAAACCGTCAGTTCCAGCCAGTCCGACAGCGCGTTCACCACCGAGACGCCAACCCCGTGCAGACCGCCCGACACCTTGTAGGCGTTGCCGTCGTCGTCGGTGTTGTTGAATTTCCCGCCGGCGTGCAGCTGGGTCATGATGACCTCGGCCGCGGAGACGCCTTCTTCGGCGTGAATGTCGACGGGAATCCCGCGCCCATTATCACGCACGGAGACCGAAGAATCCGCGTGAATTTTCACGGCGACGTAGTCGGCGTGACCCGCCAAGGCTTCGTCGATGCCGTTATCGACGACCTCGTAAACCATGTGGTGCAGGCCCGAGCCGTCATCGGTATCGCCGATATACATGCCGGGCCGTTTCCTAACGGCCTCCAAGCCCTTGAGAACCTTGATGGAATCGGCGCCGTATGCGTTCTTCTTCGGGGTGTCGTCGGTCATGCCTGCCCGTCCTTTATCTGTTGCCGGTTTTATATCGGCTGGGCCCGGGAATGTCACGCGTCAGACACAAGATTTAGGGGGTCACGTCACGGCGATAAGAAGGCCGACGAGGATCATCAGCCCACCCGCGATCCGGTTGAGCTTTGCGAGCTTGCCGCGGCTTTGTACAAAGGCGCGGATGCGGCCCACGAAGGCGGCGAGGATAAGGTTGCCGGTCAGCGGTACGATGGCCGAGATCAGACTGACCGTGGCGATGTCGATCCAGGTCATCGTGGCGATCGGAAAGAAGCCCGGCAGGATGCCCATGTAGAACAGGATCGCCTTGGGATTGCCGATGATCACGATGAGCCCGGCGACGAAGCCCGCCCACATGCCCGGGCGCGTCAGGCGGCTGTCGGAGCTGATCTGATGTTCGGCATGGCGGATCAGGAGCGCCCCCATCCCCACGAACATCGCGACCGCCACCCAGCGCAGCGCATCGAGGAACCAGCTGAATTCGCCGACCAGCCACGATACGCCCAAGATTGCGAGTGCGGGCCAGACCATGTCGCCCACCGTCACGCCAAGCGCGAGCGGCCATGCAGAGGCGAACCCGCCGGCCATCGCGCGAGCGAGAAGGGCGAGCCAGACCGGCCCGGGGGTGAGGAAGAGAACCAGAAGCGCGCCGGTGTAGAGCGCGATCTGCGATAAGGTGAGGGTCATGGGAGGGTAAGGCTTCCGTCGTCGGCCAGCGGCCAGAAGGGATTATGGGCAAGTTCCCAGACATGGTGGTCGGGATCGGCGTAATAGCCCGCATAGCCGCCCCAGAAAGTCTTCTCGGGGGCTTTCAATTCGGTTGCGCCTGCCTTGAGGGCGGCAGCAAAAGCGGCATCCACGTCTTCGGGGCTGTCGAAGTTCTGCGCCAGCGTCATCGCACCTGTGCCCAGCCTTGCGCGGGTAAGGCCCTGATCGGCGGCCAGCGCCGGCAAGGAGAACAGGCTCAGCGCCATCCCGTGCAACTGGTAGAAGGCGACGTCCTCCTGCTCGGCATGGGGCTGCCAGCCGAGCGCTGCGTAGAAGCGCTTCGACTGGTCGAGATCGGCCACGCCCAGCGTGATCAGCGTCACACGTTGCTGCGGATAGCTCACGGCATAGCCTCCCTCACCTCAGAGCCCTGCGGCCCCTCGACCACTTCGAGATATTGTCCCCGGTCCCCGAGCGCGTCGAACAGCTCAGCTCCCGTGCCGGTCATCAACACCTGCGCGCCCATCGCGCAGATTTCGTCATAAAGCGCCGCGCGCCGGCCGGAGTCCAGATGGGCGGCGACCTCGTCGAGCAAAAGCACCACATCCTCGCCCGCAAGCGCCCGCGCATTGGCGAGGATCAGCGAGATCAGCAGCGCCTTCTGCTCCCCGGTAGAGCATTGCGCGGCGGGGGCATCTTTCTCGACATATGTGGCGAGAAGATCGGCCCGGTGCGGCCCCTCCAGCGTGCGGCCCGCTGACATGTCGCGCGGGCGATTGGCGTCGAGGGCTGCGGCCAGATCCCCGGGGCCTTCGTTCTCGAGGACCAGATGCGCTGCTGGAAACGCCGTCGCCGCATCCGCCTGCGCCTGCATGATCCGCGTGAGGGCTTCGGCCCGGTTCGCCCGGATCGCAGCGCCAGCTTCGGCCATCTGCGCCTCCAGCGCGTGATACCAGTTCGGATCGCGGACCATGTCCTTGAGCAAGCGGTTCCGCTCGCGCATCGCCTTTTCATAGGCCAGCGTGACCTCGGCATGGGCGGGGGTGAAGCTCATCACCATCCGGTCGAGAAACCGCCTGCGCCCTTCGGCCCCTTCGATCCAGAGCCGGTCCATCGAGGGCACCAGCCACAGCACCCGCAGAATCTGCGCCAGTGCCACCTGCGGCGCGGCTTTGCCATCGATCTCGACCCGGCGGGACTCGCCGGGCAGGGCGGAGGTCTCGATCTCATGGGTGTCGGTGACGGCGCGCAGCTTCCAGCCAACGGCTTCGGCGCGGCGCATCAACTCGTCGGCCTGCGCCCGGCGCAGCCCACGCCCGGGTGAGAGCAGCGACACCGCCTCGAGGATATTCGTCTTGCCCGCGCCGTTGGGCCCGTAGATTGCCACGGGCCGCCCGTCGAAAGCGATTTCGGCACGACGATGCGAGCGGAACTGCAATATCTTCAGTTCACGCAGCATCGCGCCTCTTCTTCTCGATGGAAATATCCCCGCCGGAGGCTTCCGTCAGGCCTCACACGCGCATCGGCATGACCACATAGACCGCCGAAGTGTCGCCACCTTCGCGCATCAGGGTCGGATCGCCCGAGGAGTTGAACAGGAAGACGGCATTTTCGCGATCGACCTGGCTCGCGATCTCGAGCAGGTATTTCGCGTTGAAACCGATCTCCAGCGGCTCGTCGGCATAGGCCACGACCAGCTCTTCTTCCGCGGCACCGGCATCGGGTGCGTTGACCGAAAGTACCAGCTTGTCGGCTTCCAGAGCCAGTTTCACCGCGCGCGACCGCTCCGACGAGACGGTCGCCACACGGTCCACCGCTTTTGCGAATTCCGATGCGTCGACTTCCAACTGGCGGGTGTTCCCGGTCGGGATGACGCGGGTGTAATCGGGGAAGGTGCCGTCGATGACCTTCGAGGTCAGCGTGATCACCGGGGTCGCGAAACGGACCTTGGTTTCCGAGACCGAGACCGCGATTTCCTGATTGTCGTCCTCCAGCAGCTTGCGCAGCTCGTTCACCGTTTTGCGGGGCACGATCACGCCGGGCATACCCGAGGCGCCTTCGGGCAGGCCGGAATCGATACGCGCCAGACGGTGACCGTCGGTGGCGACGCAGCGCAGCACCTGACCGTCTTCGCCGGTCGCGATATGCATGTAGACGCCGTTGAGGTAATAGCGGGTCTCTTCAGTCGAGATCGCGAATTTCGACTTGTCGAACAGGCGCTTGAGCACCCCGGCCTTGGCCGTGAAATTCGCCGTGTATTCCGAAGAAGCCATCACCGGGAAGTCTTCCTTCGGCAGCGTGGCGAGGTTGAAGCTCGACCGACCGGCCTGCACGTTCAGACGCCCGGCGGCCGGGTCGTCCGAGATCGAGACCAGCGCGCCATCGGGTAGCTTGCGCACGATTTCATGCAGCATGACCGCCGAGACCGTCGTGGCCCCGGCCTGTTCGACCTGCGCGGGCGCCTTGTCGACCACCTCGATATCGAGGTCGGTCGCGCGGAACTGGACAGTGTCGCCTTCGGCTTCGATCAGCACGTTAGCAAGGATCGGGATCGTGTTGCGGCGTTCCACAACGGATTGCGCTTGCGAGACGGCCTTGAGCAGCGCGGCGCGTTCGATGCTGAATTTCATGTCGATCCCTCACGACTTTCCGGGGCTGGCAAGGTAGCACCTCGCACCACCGGCACAACGGTTTTCGCAGACATTCGGTCGCTTTGTCCGGAGCGTCAAGCCCAGCGGGCCAGATCAGCTTTCAAGGAGGCGGCGGAGCAACTCGATATCTTCGGCGAGCTGCGAATCCGTGCCGCGCAGTTCCTCGATCTTGCGGATGCCGTGCATGATCGTGGTGTGATCGCGCCCGCCGAAGCGGCGCCCGATATCGGGAAGCGAGCGGGTGGTCAGCGATTTCGCGAGGAACATCGCCACCTGGCGCGGACGAGCGATGGCGCGCAGGCGCTTGGGCCCCACGAGATCGGAGAGACGGACGTTGTAATGCTCCGCCACCTTGCGCTGGATTTCTTCGACGGTGACCTTGCGCTCGGACTGACGCAGCTGGTCCTTGAGGCATTCCTGCGCCAGATCCATCGTGATCTCGCGCCCGATCAGCGAGGCATAGGCGAAGAGGCGGGTCAGCGCGCCTTCGAGGATACGCACGTTCGAGGTGATCCGGTGTGCCACGAATTCCAGAACGCCGGGGGCGATCTGCAGGTCGGGATACTGAACCTTGTAGGCTTCGGTCTTGGTCTGAAGAATACCGAGGCGCAGTTCGTAATCGGTCGGGTGCAGGTCGACGACGAGACCGCAGGACAGGCGCGACTTGATGCGCTCTTCGAGGTCCTTGATCTCGCCCGGGGCACGATCCGCCGAAATGACGATCTGTTTGCCCTGATCCACGAGCGCGTTGAACGTGTGGAAGAACTCTTCCTGCGTGGAATCTTTCCCGGCGATGAACTGCACATCGTCGACCATCAGAACGTCGATCGAGCGGAACATCTCCTTGAAGTCCATGATCTGCTTTTCGCGCAGCGCCTGCACGAAGCGATACATGAACTGCTCGGCCGACAGGTAGAGCACGCGCAGATCCGGACGCTGATGCTGCAGGTCATGCGCGATCGCATGCATCAGGTGGGTCTTACCAAGCCCGACGCCGCCATAGAGGAACAGCGGGTTGAACGTGACCGGGCCGCCTTCGGCAACGCGCTTGGCGGCGGCATGGGCCAGTTCGTTCGGCTTGCCGACGACGAAGCTGTCGAAGGTGAAGCGCGAATCTAGCGGCGCGCCGGGAAGCGGCTCGTCGGGACGCGGGGTCCTGCGGAGCTTGGCGGCTGCAGCGGGAGCCGGGGCAGGGGCCGGAACCGCAGGGCGGGTCGCGCCATTCGCCGTGCCGTTCATCGGACGACGGGCCGGGACCGAGATGTCGACGCGCTCTGCAGAGATGCCCGCCCGACGCAGTTCGCTCAGGATCGGTTCCGCAAAGTTGCGCGAGACCCAGTCGCACATGAATTTCGTCGGTGCTTGGAATGAGGCGATGCCGTCCTCGAGGTCGATCAGCTCGAGCGGAGCGATCCAGGTCGTGTAGTTGTTTTGCCCAACAGCTTTTTGAAGCTCATTGCAGACCTGCCCCCAAGTTTCGTCCGTCATTTTTCCGCCCATCGCCAAACACAAATAAGTTGCGTCTTCGTCCCTTGGGATTGCGGCAAGCCCGGCTGGCAGCTCGGCCTCGATTACAAACAGACACGACCTACCTGCCGGGATTGAAACCCGGTTTCAGGCAGAGTTGCCGAAAGTGAGGAGTTGGACCCCCTCGAGAATCGGAATCGCATTTCGCTGGTCGCCAACAGGCTTTTTCATTTGTCGTGGCAGACTTATTTGCCCCCGACGGCCAGATAAATGCGTCATGTCCCCCAAGGCGACGTGAATCGCAGGTAGAAGCTAGCAAGCTGGCGAGCCAGCAGGCAACCGACCTTTGCGCTTGACGTGAGATTCCCCGAAACGAATCTGAGGGGGCTGCGC